>JAGAEE010000139.1 GCA_017613295.1 Desulfovibrio sp.
CCTTGGGGGCAACGGAGGCTTCCTTAGCCATGTGAAACTCCTTGGATTATGCGTTCACTTACACGGCGCAGCGTGAACCATTGCGTCGGGGGGAATGTTTAGGAAATATGACTACGGTTGTCGGAACCATTGGGGTTCACACGGGAAACCTCCCCAAAACCGTATGAACGGTGACGACCGGAGAGATGGGGAGCATGCGGGATTTGTCACCGACATAGCCCGGAAACAAAAAGAAGTGACACTACGAGGCCGTGTTCCACGAAGGACACAAAACGACAGTCTCTTATGCGACCGTGGGCAACATCTCATCTGTGCGCGCATGTATTTCATCTTCAATTCCATACTACATCTGTACGAAACGTATTTTATAAAAAAGCGGAAAGGATGACAACTGATAACATATTGATTTGTCTAATTTTGCTTAAGATGTAATAAGTTGTAATTAAATGCTATTTTTCCAACCCAATGCGGCCGAAGGTCTCAAGCGGGCGATTGTGCACTGCACGGCTACAGCCTTGTCTCTGTTTTTTGCCAGGGAAAAGGCATCACGGGCGGCCAGCAGCACGTCCAACGCAAGGTGGGTGTCCCAGCCTGCAACATGCCGTGTTTCCAGTTCATCCAACAGCCCCTGCGCCAGCGCTGCGGCGGTGTCCCTCTCCTTGGCGTTGCACAACAGGCGAAGCTGGCGTACGCGCAACGCCATATTGGCCGACGGGGAATCCCCCTGCGCCTGTTCCAGTAGTCGCAGGGCCGCATCCAGCTGATTTGCTGAGGCCAGGCGCTCCGCTTCCGCCACAAGGTCTGCGGCGGCATCGGCTGTTGGCTGGGGAACCGGCACAAGGGGGGGCGCTGGTTGTGGTGTGCCCGAAGCGGGGAAGGCGGCCTCGCTCAGGGATGCCAGCCACTCCCGTGTGTCCATGTCGGCAAATGGCATGCCGCCGTCAAAGGTGAGCTGTTCCACGCCCTTGAGCCGTCGGACGAAACGCGCTGTTTCCTCTCGTACCATTCTGCGAGCCTCGGCATAGGCGTCTCCCAGAGCCTCCAGGGCGGCGTTAATGATATACTGCGCATCCAGACAGAAGATAGATGCGGAAAACAGGTCCTCCCCGCCGAGGGCCGCCTCAAGATATTTGCCCCCCTCCAGCATACGGCGCAGCCCCGCGAGGTGGTCGGCATCCGGCGGCGGGATGTGCGTCTGCCCGTCCGTGGCGGGCGGCAACGCCGTCACCTTGCCCCACAGGGCCAGGCGCAATACCTGCCACGCCAGAGACTCTTCCGGCGCGGCCCGATGCGCCAGAAGCGCGTAACGGGAACCGGCAGCGGCGAAATCCTTCAAAGCCGCCTGCACATCATCGCCCTGAGCGGGTGGTGCAGGCGTCGCCGCAGGGGCAGGCTGCGCTGACGGCTTTTGCACAGCGGGGGCCTGCTGCGCCGAGGCTTGCGGTTGCGCCGCAGGAGGCGGCGTCACAGCCTGTGCGGCCTGTGACTGTTGCTGAGGCTCCAGCGTGGAGGCCGGCACCGCCTCCACGGGAAGGCAGCGTACGGCCTCCAGCATATCCCGAAGTGGTGCGGCGTCGGGCATACGTTCCCCGACGATCTGATCCAGATTGTGTAGGCTTTCCGTCAGGCCGGCCCCCATATCCGCCGGGAGAGCGGGAGCGTTGCCGTATTTCTTCAATCCCGCGTAGGCGCGTTCATGCCACCAGTCAAAGGCGTTGGTGCGGCGGCGCAACTTGGCGAGGGGCGGAAAGGCCGATTCCCAAAAGGTGTCAAGCAAGGCAAGGAAGAGATTGACGGCATCACATAATCCTTCAATCCCGCGAACCTCTTGCCATGCGATGCCGACATACGCGGCTATTTGCAGATCTTTGGATTTCTGTTCAAGGATGACCTGCCCCTGTGCTGCGATTTTTCTCCAATCAACAATCCCGCCTTGCGTCGCGGAACCTAGTTTGCCGATTTCTGCGGTCACATCCGTGTATTCCGGCTCATACTTGGCATCAAAGCCGGCGGGACTGTCTCCCGGAATGGGGGTGCTTCCCAATGCTGTGCTGTCCATCATTGCCTCTATTATTTGAACAGTGACATCCCTTTGCTATTGAAAAATCATCCTTGCGGCATCGAAAGAGCTTTCTTCCTCTGAATCCTTTCCAGGCGTTCCTGCATGAGGAAATGTCCTGTCACGGAAGCCGGGTCGGCCACAATGGCTTCCGGCGTTCCGGCGGAGACAATGAGCCCCCCATTGTCTCCGCCGCCTGGTCCCATATCCAGCACGTAATCTGAGGCAAGGATCATGTCCGTATTGTGCTCAATGACCACTACGGTGGCTCCCTTGTGCACCAGCGCGTGCAAGACCCTGATCAGTTTGCCCACTTCGTGCATGTGAAGGCCAGTGGTGGGTTCGTCCAGGATGTACATGGTGCCTGGCAGGGAACGCTTGCCCAGTTCCCGTGAAATTTTGATACGCTGAGCTTCCCCGCCGGAAAGTGTCGTGGCCGGCTGCCCAAGCCGTACGTATCCCAAACCCACGTCTTCCAACAGTGCCAGCCGCCGCTCCAGCTGCTCATAGTTTTCGAAGAACTTGCGTGCCTGTTGAACCGTCAAATCCAGCACTTCGGCAATATTCAGCCCTTTGTAGCGAACTTCCAATGTTTCATGGTTGTAGCGCCTGCCTCCGCACACATCACACGTGACATAGATGTCTGGCAGGAAATGCATTTCCACCTTGATCTGACCATCGCCGCCGCAAGCTTCACAACGGCCGCCACGCACATTGAAACTGAAGCGTCCCGGTTTGTAGCCACGCTTGCGTGCGTCTGGTGTCATGGCAAAAATGGCGCGAATCTCGTCAAATATTTTGGTATAGGTGGCCGGATTGGAACGCGGTGTGCGCCCTATAGGGGTCTGGTCTATGGCCACCACGCGCTCAATGGGTGTCGCGCCGTCCACATAGTCCAGTCCTGCGATGGCACCAGGCTGATCCACACGCAATCCCAGTTTAAGAGCCAGGTGCTTATAAAGGGTATCCACCACCAGAGAACTTTTTCCGGAGCCGGAAACGCCTGTAACACAGGCAAGCACCCCCAAAGGGATGCGGCAGTCGATATGGCGCAAATTGTTGGTGCTCACCCCTCTCAACACGAGCGCCCCCCGCCCCTCACGCCTGGCTTCGGGCATTTCAATGCTTTCATCTCCGCGCAAATATCGAGCCGTAAGCGTGTTGGACTTCGCCAGCAGATCTTTTACCGATCCCTGGAATATGATGTCGCCACCCTGTGCGCCGGAGCCCGGTCCCAATTCGATAACCGTATTTGCCGCACAGATGGTAGCTTCATCGTGCTCCACCACCAGCACCGTATTGCCGCGTGCCTGAAGGGAACGCAACGTACCGAGCAAACGTTCGTTATCGCGTGGGTGCAAACCGATGGAGGGTTCGTCCAGCACATACGTGACACCCACCAGTCCTGAACCGAGTTGGGAAGCAAGCCTGATGCGCTGCGCTTCTCCGCCGGAAAGCGTTGACATGGAACGTGCTAACGAAAGGTATTCGAGTCCCACGTTGCGCATGAAGGAAAGACGATGTGTCAACTCTTTCAACAAGGGTTCGGCTATGCGCACATGGCGTCCTGTAAACCTCCTGTTGGCAAGCCATTCCAGCGCCCTTTCGACAGAGAGGCTACAGAATTGGGCTATATTCAGATCATCCACACGTATGGCCAGGGCATGGGCATTAAGCCGCGTGCCGTGGCAGTCCGGGCAGTCCATGGTCTGTCGATAACGTGCCAGGGCCTCGCGCCAGGCATCTCCATAC
>JAGAEE010000140.1 GCA_017613295.1 Desulfovibrio sp.
CCTTTTCGATGTCCTTACGCACAGTTTCAATTTCTTTTTGCACTCGGAGCTCGGCTTCACGCACGTCGCCCTTGGTCGCCAGTTCCTTACGATGGGCGCTGTCAAAGGTCGATGTGGTTGACATTGTACGGCTCCTCTCTTTGCACACATAGCAACAACAGGGACAGGAGTCAAAGACGTGATACAAATACGGGACAACACCATGCCCACAGATATGAACTACCGCTTTCCACACGAGGCAAACATACCAGATGAGGATTTAGGAAAGTGCGAAAAATTATTGACAGTACCGGGACACCACAATGTAAATGTGGGACGAACCACTACCAAGGAGAGGAATTTTTTCAGCCCTTACAATAACGTGTGATCACGTCAGGCAGCCTGCAATAAGCTCCATGACAGGCTTACACGACAAGGAGTCTTGGATGACGACAACGATAACCGTAGCCGGGGGTGGCAGTTGGGGAACGGCATTGGCGCATTTGATGGCTTGTGCCGGACATTCACCGTGTCTGTGGTTACGCGACGCTACCTTGGCAGAAACCTGCAACAGACGTCACGAAAATCCTCGCTACCTTCCTGGTTTTCCTCTTCATGAAGCACTTATTGCCACGACGGATCCTGCTGCCCTTGCGGCATCTATCGTTATTCTCGCTATTCCCTGTCAGAATTTACGTTCATGGCTGACAGCATATAAGACTTACTTCCAAAAGGGAGCCGTGTTCTGCAATGCCGCAAAGGGACTGGAAATACAGAGCCTGAATGTGTGTTCTCAAATAGTAAGTCAAACTCTGCCATCGCTGGCTCCCAGATATGCCGTGCTTTCCGGGCCGTCTTTTGCGAAGGAGGTGTTGCAAGGATTACCGACAGCGGTAGTCCTGGCGGCAGAAGATGTCTCACTGAGTCGGCAATTGCGTGACCTTTTTTCCACTTCAGTATTTCGTTTCTACTCCAGCTCTGACGTCATTGGCGTTGAAATGGGCGGGGCACTAAAAAATGTCATGGCCATCGCGGCCGGCGTTTGTGACGGATTGGGTTTGGGCCACAACAGCCGCGCTTCCCTTGTGACACGGGGTTTGGCCGAGATGCGCCGTCTTGGTGTGGCTTGTGGGGCTCAGCCAGGGACCTTTATGGGCCTTTCTGGCCTGGGCGATCTGACCTTGACCTGTACGGGGGATCTCTCACGTAACCGTCAGGTCGGATTGCGCCTGGGACATGGAGAAAAACTCACACACATTATCCAAAGCCTTGGCTCGGTCGCAGAAGGCGTAGCAACAACTAAAGCCGCTCACAATTTAGCAAAGCAACTTGGTGTAGAAGCTCCATTGACGGAAGCTGTCTACCAAATCCTCTATAACCAACGCGAAGCAAAGACAGTTTTGCAAGATTTGATGGCACGCCGCTTACGTGACGAAGACGTGTAAAGGCATAGCGCGCCTTAATTGGCGGCCTTCCCTTTCTCCCGACCGTTGTAGAACACAATGGGGAAGACGGGGGGCAGGCCTTCGCCGTGGCCAATCTTCCCCTGATCAATCAGACATTGCCAGAGCAACGCCGAATACACAAGAACACGTACAGGCATGATGCCGACCCATTTGCGCTCCTCCCTATTCGGCGGTAATGAATCCCTATGCCCGTCTGAATTGCCTTAAGGGGGAAAGGATTGTGCTCAGGGCCGATCTCGGATAGGCTTCTCTGGCAGGAGTAACTCTCGTCTAGGTGAGGTTGCTATGGCTGAACAGGGTTTTCCGCACAAAAATTTTAGCCCCCTGGCCGTCTGGGGCATGTCGTTCGGTTGCGCCGTGGGATGGGGTGCCTTTGTCATGCCCGGCACGGCGTTTCTGCCTCAGGCCGGCCCTCTGGGGACTTCACTGGCCATGCTGCTCGGCGGTCTGGCCATGCTCTGCATCGCCGCCAACTACCATTACATGGCGCAGCGCCACCCCAACCCCGACGGGGCCTTCGGCTACGTGCGGGCCGTGCTGGGCAATGATCACGCCTTCCTTTGCGCCTGGTTCCTCTGGCTGGTGTATGCGGCCATCAGCTGGGCCAACGCCTCGGCCTTTGTGCTGCTCGTTCGCAACTTCTTCGGCGGGATCCTGCAGTTCGGCTTTCACTACAGTCTGGCGGGCTACGACATCTACATGGGCGAAGTGATGCTGTCAGTGCTGATCATTCTCATCGCCGGCTTTCTCTGCATATTGCATAACAGGTCGGCCGTGCGTCTGAACACGCTGCTGGCCCTGGTGCTCCTCCTGGGGAGCAAGGGTCTCTTCGTCATCCTCTTTGATCGGCTGGACCACGGTCTGGCCGAGCTGGCGCCCCCCTTCGCGCCGGATTTGAACCCAAGCCTTCAGGTATTTGCCCTTCTGACCCTGGCCCCCTGGGCCTTTGTGGGATTCGAGGCCGTGTCACACGTGTCTGGCGAGATGACTGGCGGGGTCAAACGCCTGTTTCCCCTCATGGCCGTTGGCGTCATCACGGCCGTTCTGGTCTATGTGGCGCTCACGCTTGTGGCCGCCATGCCCCTTCCGGGCTTCACGGACTGGGGCGCGTACACCGGCTGGGCGGAAAATGCCGACGCCACCAACTTGCCAGCCCGCATGGTGGGCATGCCCGTTTTCAAGGTCGTGTCGCACTCTCTGGGTTCCGCCGGCATGGCCGTGCTGTTCATGGCCGTGCTCGGGGGTGTGGGCACGGGGCTCATCGGCTTCTACATCGCCCTGAGCCGCCTGACCTGCGCCATGGCCGACAACGCCATTCTGCCGGCCTGGTTTGCCCGAAGGACTGAAAAGAGCATCCCGCGAAACGCTCTGCTTTTTATCATGGGGAGTGCTGTACTCATTTCCTTCGCCGGGCGCACGGCCATCGGGTGGATAGTGGACATCACCAGCATCAGCGCGACCATTGTCTATACCTACGTTTCTGCCTGCGCTTTTCTGCTGGCCCGTCGCGAGGGCAATCGCCTGTACCAGAAGACCGGCCTGGCAGGCATGCTGATGGGCGTGGCGTTCTGCGCCTTCTCCTTCATGCCGCATCTCTGGTCCATCGCCTCCCTGCCCACGGAATCCTATCTTATCTTCTCCCTCTGGGGCGTCCTGGGCTTCCTTTTTTTCCTGTACATCTTCAAGCGCGACACCTCAGAAAAATACGGACGTTCCACCCTCGTATGGATTTTCCTGCTGTTTTTCATTTTCATCTCATCGCTCATGTGGATGCGCCAGGAGATACACGAAACTTCGACCCTAATGATCGAAAAGGTGCGCGTATTTCATCATCAGCGGGCTGAGGAGGGAGCCGCAAACACCTCCTACGGCGTGGAGGCCCGCGTACACGATGTGGACGACTTCATCCACAGTCAGATGAACATATTCAACGCCCATCTGCTCAAGCACAGCCTCATCCAAATGCTCATCATTCTCGTGAGCATCGGCGCTGTTTTCAACGTCTTTTCGCTCATGCGCACGCGCCGGCGCAAAGTGGAAATGGAAAAACTCAAAGCCGAGGAGGTGAGTCGTTCCAAAAGCGCCTTTCTTTCCAACATGTCGCACGACATCCGCACTCCCATGAACGCCATCCTCGGCTTCACCGATCTGGCGCTCAAGAGACAGGATATTCAGTCAGTGCATGACTATTTGCAAAAAATAAAACTTTCCAGCAATCATCTGCTGTCACTGATCAATGACGTGCTGGAAATGAGCCGCATCGAGAGCGGCAAGATTGATTTGCAGCCGGAACGCGTGAGCATTCCCGAACTGCTGCACAATTTGAACACCATCATCATTGGTCAGGTGGAAGCCAAACAGCACAGCCTTGACATCAACGCCCTCAACGTGCGTGACGAAAACGTCATTTGCGACAAGCTGCGACTGAACCAGATTCTGCTGAACCTCCTGAGCAATGCCATCAAGTACACGCCGGCCGGAGGCAACATTTCCGTCAACATCCGCCAAACATCCTCATCTGACGGTGAGGCTGAGTATGAACTGAGTGTCAAGGACAACGGCCTTGGCATGTCCCCGGAATTCGCGGCACGCATTTTCGAGGCATTTGAACGGGAAAAGACCTCCACGGTTGACAATATCCAGGGCACGGGGCTCGGCATGGCCATCACCAAACACCTGGTGGACATCATGGGCGGCACCATCCGCCTGGAGACCGAAAAGGGCAAGGGATCGGAGTTTATTCTGAACTTCCGCTTCCCCATTGCGGATCCTGACGCAAAAATGGCAGAAACCCCCGAACTGAAGGGCCTTCATGCCCTTGTGGCGGACGATGACTACACGGCCTGCGAAGCCATCAGCGACATGCTTGCCTCCATGGGCATCAGGGCAGAGTGGACCATGTCCGGCAAGGAGGCCCTGCTGCGTTACACCAATGCCAAAAACCGCAATGACCCCTTTACGCTCTGCGTCATCGACTGGAAGATGCCGGACATGTCCGGTGTGCGCGTGGCAGAACAGATCAGCGCTGCGGCCGGGCAGACACCCCCTGCCATCGTGCTGGTCACGGCCTATGACTGGCAGGATATCAGGGAAGAGGCCCTTTCGGCCGGCGTGGGAGCCTTCTGCAACAAACCCGTCTTTACCTCGGAATTGCGTTCCAGCGTGCTGAAGGCCATGGGCACTCAGGAACCTCAGGCAGATACCGATGAGTCGGCTGATACCATGAATTTCAGCGGCAAACGGGTGCTGCTGGTGGACGACATGGAGGTCAACCGTGAAATTGGCGTGGCCATGCTGACCATGAACGGCCTTGAGGTGGAACAGGCCGCCGACGGCGCCGAGGCCGTGGACATGGTGCAGAAAGCCGCCCCGGGGTATTACGAC
>JAGAEE010000141.1 GCA_017613295.1 Desulfovibrio sp.
GAGAATGGCTATTTGCTGATGTCGTACAAGAACTACATTCTCAAGGTCGTTATAAAGATCTGGCATGAACTGCTTCATGACAGGAAAAGTTTTTTTATGTCTGCAATCGGAATTTGTCAAGGAATTTCGCGGATTCAATATGGTTTGTCTTTTGTCATAATCCTCATAGGCCTGAGGTGTTGACGCGTGAATGGCAGGGCAGACGAGAACGAGGTGCCTGCCTGAAATGCTGGGTATGGTTATAGGCGTCAATTTGTCTCCAATGCCACTGACATGGCAGGGAAAAGGCTGAAGAAAAAATGGCATATCCGCGCCGGCGCGCAGGGCTACTTGTGCCAGCATACGATCAGGGAGCGGATGAAGGATATTCTTATTGAGCCATGACAGCAATGCCGCACCATCACTGCTGCCGCCGCCAAGACCAGCTCCAGACGGAATGCCCTTGTACAGGTTAACCTCTACTCCAGGAATTTCATCTACAAATTCTGCCATGGCGGTATACGCCTTTGTGAGGGTATTGTCGGTCGGGCAGACTTCGGTGGCATCGCAATGCAAAGTGATGCCAGAGTATGGGAGAAGGCGCAGTTTCATTGTGTCATGGGGCTCTGGCAATGGCCAGAAAATGGAATCAATTTCATGATACCCGTCTGTTCGTTTGCCAGTAATGCGCAGGCCGAGATTTATCTTGCATCCGGCAGTGACCGTGTCCATAGCATCACAAGGTTTCAACCGTGAGGTGATCATTAGTATAGACACAGATTTCCGCAGCAATGCGCATGGCTGAACGGACGATGTTTTCAGCGTCCATGTCACTATGGCGCGCCAGGGCCCGAGCTGCCGCGAGAGCATAAGGTCCGCCGCTGCCGATGGCCGCAAGATTATCATCGGGTTCAATGACGTCCCCCGTACCTGAGAGCAGGAGGAGGTGTTCCTTATCAGCGAGCAGCAGCATGGCTTCAAGTTTGCGAAGATATTTGTCCTTTCGCCATTCCTTGGTCATCTCAACGGCCGCACGCACCAGATTGCCGTGCAGCTCTTTGAGTTTGGCCTCAAAAAGTTCAAAAAGTGTAAAGGCATCAGCCGTAGCTCCTGCAAATCCCGCAAGCACACGACCTTCATAAAGACGACGAACCTTTTGAGCTCCGTGTTTCATGATCATATTCTGACCAAGTGTAACCTGTCCGTCCCCAGCCATGGCGACCTGACCATCTTTACGAACGGCAAGAATGGTTGTGGAGTGTGTGCCCAACATCAATGTTTCTCCCATATTTCCTTGCGATCCTTGTAAGCGTTTTCCAGACGTTGGAAGGTGCGTCTGTCAGCGGCATGCCCCGCAAGAGCCTTGGCCTTGCTAAAATAACGTTCCGTCTGTTTTTTGTCGTTGGCGTACAATGAGCTGTATGTCATATGTATATAGGCGTTCAGCGTGTCACCTGCCTTGCCCAGTGCGCGGGCAAAGGCTTCATGAACCTCGGAATCCTCTGGCACGTGGCGTAAAACCTCCTTGTAGTGGTCGAAGGCACGGGTATGTCTGCCACTGTCGTCAAGTAGGCGGGCATAAAAAAAAGCGGCCATGTAGTCATGTGTGTCGTGTCGTAAGGCAGCGTCTAGCAGGGCTTCGGATCGATTCATGTCGCCCTTGCGGTAATGAAAAATACCTGCCTCGCGCAATACCAGAGGATCGGAAGGCGCAATGGCCAAAGCTTCATCAAAGGCCTTGTTGGCTTCGTTGACACGATTAAGCCTGGCTAGCACGATACCACGTCCCATTGATGACAGGGCACCCTTGTGAGCAAAACGTTGTAGAGCGGCCTGGCTGTCACCGTAGCGTGCCCATAGGAGTGTTTGTACGCGAACAAAGCGGGTGTTGTCCTGTGTACGTTGTAGCACGGATTTGTCCATTCCTTGAATCCGGGCGGCAAGTCCGTTAATGCGGTCGCCTATGGCCGGATGCGTGGACAGGTATGTGGGAACATTGCCTCCGTTTATTCTGCTTTTTTGACGCAAAACCTTAAATCCATCAATCATGCCCACGGGGGGATATCCGGCCGCCACCAGATATTGCAAACCGATCTGGTCGGCTTCGGTTTCATCCATACGACTGTAGTTGAGCATGGCCGATTGTCCGGCACCGATAGCGCCTGCGGCGATCGTGCTCCCGCCAGGTCCTCCTGCGGCCACGCCAGCGATGGCCAGTAACAGTGAACCCAAAGTGAGAAACTGTGCGCGTTCCAGACGCGAGGCTACATGGCGTTGCGTAACGTGTGCCAGCTCATGTGCCAGTACCCCCGCAAGCTCTTCTTCCTTATTCAGGTGCATAATGAGGCCGGTAAAAATATATACAAAACCGCCGGGCACAGCAAAAGCGTTCAGGGAGTTGTGCAGGACAACAGAAGCCTTGAATTCGAATGGCTGTGGCGAGGTCGCTTTGACAAGGCGTCTCAGCACGTGGTCTACGTACTGCCTCACTTCGGGATCGTCCACAATTCCCATGCTTGAACGCAGCATAAGGTCGAATTTGTGCCCCATTTCTTTTTCATCCTTGATGGAAACTCCACCAAAGAGAAAAGCCTGTGAGGAATACGGAATAAGAAGTTGGGCTGTCAAAAAAAGTGTCAGGAAGACTATGGACAGCCTACGACACAGTGGAGAGTGAAATGGCATGCACACTCCGGTGAATTGTTATGGCATAACTGCTTCAAATCTTTAAGACTGGCAGCAGGGGGTGCCGTTCTATGCCAGATCCCAGGTTTGCCCCTCCAGAGTATCACGTACGGAGACCCCAAGTTTGGCGAGTTCATCGCGTAGGGCATCGGAACGGGAAAAGTCCTTGACGGCACGAGCTTCAAGCCGTGAGGTTAAAAGGTCGTTCACCTTTTTCATGTCGAGCTGGCAGCGCTTGGCCCGCTGCAAGCGAAGCGCCTTAAGGAAGGTTTCTGGATCATCACCGAAAAGACCAAGACGTTCTTTCCACTGCACACCACGTTGTAAAAACTCCGACAGCATGTCACGGCAGTCGTCGCTTGCACGAAGGTTTTTTTCTTCCAACACATGATTTACTATATGTACCTGAGCAAAGACGTGTCCCAGTGCTTCTGCAGTGTTGATGTCATCGTTCATGGCATCGTCAAAAGCTGACGATAGTGCGTCCCATTCCTGCAATAGATCGGCGGGAAGGTGATTTTTTTTCCACTTCGTGCGCAGAAGCGCCTTTCTGGCTTCAAGCATGGCCGTGTAGACTCGCTGCTGGGCCTTCTCTGTCTCGTCCATGCCGTTCCAGGTAAAATCCACGGGGCTGCGGTAGTGTTTGTTGAGAAGAAAGAATCGCAGGGTTTCCGGGAGATAGTTCTCAAGGATGTCACGGATGTTTTTGAAGTTGCCCAACGATTTGGACATTTTTTCTGCATTGATTTGCACAAAACCGTTGTGGACCCAGTAGTGCGCAAGAGTACAGCCGAAGGCCGCCTCACTCTGGGCGATTTCATTTTCGTGGTGTGGGAAAACAAGATCCTGTCCACCGCCATGAATATCCAGAGGCAAATAGGGCTGACTCATGGCAGAACATTCAATATGCCAGCCAGGTCGACCCTTGCCCCATGGGCTTTCCCAGAACGGTTCTCCGGGCTTGGCCGACTTCCAGAGGGCAAAATCGAGGGGATCCTCCTTTTCTTCTCCCGGGGTAACACGCGCTCCAGCCATCATGTCGTCAAGAGTGCGACCTGACAGTTTGCCGTAGGATTCCCAGGCATGAACGCGAAAATATACGTCACCGGAAGGAGTGACATAGGCTTTGTGCGTTTCGATAAGTCTGGAGCAAAGAGCCTGTATCTGTGATATATGTTCCGTGGCTTTCGGTTCCTTGTCGGCTCTTTTCACGCCAAGACGATCCATGTCTTCATGAAAGGCGTCAATATGGGTTTGGGCCACTTCTCGCCAGTCGCGATTTTCCTTGTTTGCCCTGTTAATGATTTTGTCGTCCACGTCAGTAAAATTGCGTACGAGGCACACTTCCAACCCCATATGTCGCTGCTGTCGCACAAGGACATCAAATACGAGTGCAGATCTGGCGTGACCAATGTGGCAGAGGTCGTACGCAGTAATGCCACAAACATACAGGGTTGCCTTGCCTTCCCTGGCGGGAATGAAGGGTTCTTTTTTTCGGCTTAATGTATTGAAAATTTGCATGAAAAGATCCTGAATGCCATTGGTTGTCTGTGTCTTTCATTTTGGGATGTCGAGCAGTTGAATGCGACGCTGGTGTCTTCCACCTTCAAACTCTTCGGCTAGAAAGAC
>JAGAEE010000019.1 GCA_017613295.1 Desulfovibrio sp.
CGTGCTGGCAGACTTTGTGCTCGCTCACACCAAAACCGCCAGGACATGAATAACACCGTCGCTGTCACCGGCATGGGTTGCATATGCGCCCCTGGCTATTCTCTCGACGCATGTTGGGAAGGGCTGTGCCAAGGTCGAAAGGTATGTACACCAGCTACAGTGCTGCATCCCGACGCCCTGCCATATCCTTTTTTTGCAGCGCCATCAGCAGCCTTTGCCTCAGGCCAACGCAACCATACCGCCACCGACACCGTGGATCTGGCACGCTTCGCCGCCAAACAGGCATTGTCGCAAGCAAGGCTCACTCCGGAACTTTGTTCTGAAATGGCCGTGGTGGTTGGTACCACAACGGGAAGCTCCCTGCATTTTTTCGAGGGCTACAAAGCGGTACGCTCGAATCAACCGCATGATGGCGAGGACATTGCCGCCTATTTCCACAGCAATGTTGCCCTTTGCCTGGCAGTGGAGCATGGTGCCCAAGGGCCAGCACTCACTCTGGTCAATGCCTGCACCTCCGGTGCCGATGCCATTGGTTATGCCGCAAACCTGCTTATTCAGGGACAATGTGATCTGGCACTGTGTGGTGGCGTCGACGCGTTAAGCCTTGTACCGCACACTGGCTTTGTCCGCCTCATGATTTACAGCCCTGAACCCTGTCGCCCCTTTGATGCTCAACGCAAAGGTCTCAACCTTGGCGAGGGCGCTGGCCTACTGGTATTGGAGAATGTCAACCATGCCGCTCGGCGTGGGATCGAGCCACTAGGTTTCGTCATTGGTTATGGTGCCGCCGCCGATGCTTTCCACTTCACTGCTCCGCACCCGGAGGCATACGGACTCTCTCGCGCTGTGGCCGCTGCTTTGCGTATGGCTGACGTCGATGACCATGATCTGGCCTTCATCAACGCCCACGGAACCGCCACCCCTGAGAATGACCGTGTGGAAGGACGATTTTTTTCCAAATACTTCGACCATACCCCCATATGGGGCAGCAAGGGCGTCACCGGACACACGCTGGGCGCGGCAGGTGCGATTGAAGCTATCTTCTGCCTCATGGCGCTGAAGCAGAAATTTGTTCCACCTACCTGGGGATTCAAACAGCAAGACGACGACATCGGCCTCGTCCCTACACAAGAAGCGCAGTCCATTACCGGCCACTATGCTATGTCCACATCCCTCGCCTTTGGAGGCAGCAACGCCGCTCTGGTGCTGGCGCGGAGTGTGTCATGAGTGCTCAACATCCGCGAATTTCACCTTTCCTGAGGGTGTATGGGACAGGTCTTGTTTCATCACTGGATGGCGTCCCGGATATGGCCCGAACCGCATCACGCCTGTCAACCTTAACGATACCGCCATCTGCCACGGCGGACATAACCCAACTGCAAGACCTTATCCCTCCCCATGCCCTGCGACGCATTCCGCACTACGCCCGCATGGGTATGGCAGCAGCGAAGCAGGCATTGCAGGCGTTGCCAGCACATGTAAAGCAAAGTGATCTTGGTTTGATCATTGCCACGGCGCATGCCGGACAAAAAATGGGCCTGGACTTCATGGATTCCATCATTGACGGCGGACCACGCCTCTCCTCTCCTACAGCGTTTACCCATGCGGTCAACAACATGGGGGCGGGTTTGATAAGCCTGTATTTTGGCATACAGGGTCCATGTTGCACGATCACGCAATTTTCACTGTCATTTGCCGGGGCCTTGCAGGCAGCAAGTATTATGCTTTACTGTGCACACGCTCCCTTGGTGCTGCTGGGCTGCATAGATGAACGGGATACACGCTTCATTTCAACGTGTGCAGCTCATGCAGGGCATGTGGACGAAGGCGCCGCCTTTTTTCTGCTGGGCAAAGCTGATGGCACTCGGCCAGAAGTCGCTGTCAGTTGGGGGGCATCGGCTCCTCAGGATGATGTTTCTCCGTCTCCCAACGATGCCTGCGAGATATCTTCTCTGGCCCTGGCGATAAATACCCTATCAGCCCTCCAGACACAAAGCGCTGCCCGGCTTGCCTTCACCAGCAGCGCCTATGGACGACAGGCGGTTATTCATGTGCATGTCTGACGCCCCATTGGCTAGCGTGCCCACACTGGATACAAATGACTTCCTGCTACTCTTGCAATCCTTTCTCCATCACCGACAAGGCAAGCACTGTCTTCCACATCCCGTATGGCTGCCTGAAAAAGAATTCGCATGCTGCACATGGCAAAGATACGGCGGTTCACCATCGAACAACGACGACGCCTACAAGGCTTTCTGTGCCATGTTCGATGTCACCCTGCCCCTGCCAAGGCCCCATACGCCCCTTGAGGATATAGCAGCAAGCGCATACGAATGCTGGAAAAACCAGCAGCGTACAGTGACCTTTTGTACTTCCGGTTCCACAGGCAAGCCCAAACCCTGCACACACACTGAGGATCTGCTGCGTCAGGAAGTCGCCGGAGTCCTGCCGCTGTTGGGATCATTGCCCCTGCGGCGAAGCGCGTTGGTAACAGTCCCCTTGCATCACTTGTATGGCTTCACATTCGGACTTCTGCTGCCCAAAGCCCTGGGCGTACCCCTACGGATTGAAGCCCCCCTGCCCACGGCCGTTGCGCAACAAATGCTCAACAGTGATCTCGTCATCGGTATCCCCATGCTCTGGACGCACTTTTCCGCTTTACGCCACTTGCCGCAGACGGAGGCTTTGCTTCTCTCAGCCACCGCCCCCCTTCCTGATACGACTCTGGAGGCTTTGTGCGACAAAAACTTTTTCTGTCTGGAAATATTCGGTTCCACGGAAACAGGAGCCTTGGGATATCGGCTGCACGGGCACAGTCCCTTCACACTCTTTTCGCACTTCACCCGTGTGACTGAAGACAAAACACATGTGATCCACCGTACCCTACCCGACGGCAGCACCTGCATCCTGCCTCTGCAAGACACACACCTTTGGCTGGATGAACGGCGATTTGTCCCGCAGGGACGGAGGGATCACGCCGTTCAGGTAGGAGGGGTCAATGTCTTCCCTGAACGTGTGGCGCGCGTTCTGGCGAGCCATCCCGATGTTTACGAATGTGCCGTACGCCTGATGCGGCCAGAAGAGGGCCAACGACTTAAGGCCTTTGTCGTACCCACTGCCCAGGCCACGCACCATCTTTTACAAGAATTGCGCACTCTGGCTCGTAAACGCCTCTGCGTGGAAGAGCGCCCCTCAATCTATACCCTTGGCAAAGAATTGCCTCGAAACGCCATGGGTAAACTCACCGACTGGAATGTGATGCAAAAATGCCAGGAATGACCTCAAAGATACCGGCGAGATGCCCATGTGCCGATGCCGCTAATCCATGACGTGCAGGCCAGCTTCAATGATGCCCAATAACGCCGATAAAAATATCGTGCGGTAAAAGTTTCACAGTATTTTGTACCATGACTCCTTCATGCCTCTGATCTTAAACGGAGCCAACCGTGCTTGCCTTTGCCGAAAGGCTATCTTATCATGAAGGAAATGAAAAAATACACACACTCCAATATTGCCCTGATTACGGGCGCCAGCAAAGGCATAGGACGCGCCATCGCCCTGGGACTGGCGCAAGATGGCTATGACATATGGCTTAATTTTAAAAGTGATGTCAAGGCGGCAACCGCCGCTCAGACGGAGATCGCCGCCCTTGGGCGCACGTGTACGCTCGTCCCCTTTGATGTGACTGAGAGTGAGTGCGTACGTTCAGCACTCTCACCTTTGCTGGATGAAGAGACGCCATATATTCTGGTCAACAATGCCGGATTCATTCGTGATAGTGTCTTCGGGCTCATGAGTGAAAATGACTGGCTGCAAGTAATGGACGTGCATCTCAACGGTTTCTTTCATGTAACCCGTGCCGTTGTTCCACTCATGCAACGGGCTCGACGGGGACGCATTGTCAACATCGTTTCCGCCTCTGCACAAGTCGGCATGGCTGGTCAGGTCAATTACAGCGCTGCCAAAGCCGGACTTATTGGAGCGACCAAGGCGCTGGCCCGTGAGTTGGCACGACGCAACGTGCTTGTCAATGCCGTCGCCCCCGGCTTCATCGCAACGGATATGACCAGCGCCCTGTCACCGCAGGATTATCTGCCCCTGATTCCACAAGGCAGAGTGGGGACCCCCGAAGACGTGGCGGGTTGCGTTCGTTTCCTCTGCTCGGACATGGCAGCTTATGTGACTGGACAAACCCTGGCTGTCAACGGCGGCCTGTACATGTAGGCGACAGAATGCGTGAGGCAGTTATCACCGGAGTCGGCGCCGTTTCCGTGCTTGGGCTTTCCCGTGAAGACATTGCGGCAAACCTCTACAATGGGAAATGCGGTCTTGTGGCCGACGCCTCACGCCTTGGCGTTGGCTTTCGAAGCCCCTTGACGGGCGTTATCCACGATTTTGATGGGAGCCAATGGCTCAGCCGCAAGCAGCGCAAAACCATGCCGACATACGCTCAGCATGCCTACGTCGCCGCTCGTCAGGCCATGGATCAGGCTTGCCTCGATAACCGCCTCGTCCATGATCCCCGCTGTGGCCTTATCTTCGGCAATGATTCCAATATCGGCCCCGCCTTTACCCTAGCGGCCCTGCGTCGGGAACAGCAACCCACCAGCACTCTCGGTAGCGGGCATATGTTCCAGATCATGAATTCCACAATTTCCATGAATCTCGACGTGCTCTTGGGTATCACCGGCGGTTCGTGGACAGTCAGTGCCGCATGCGCTAGCGGTTTGCTGGCCTTGGGGCAAGCCGTGGACAACATCCGCTTGGGTCGACAGGACATTGTCATTTGTGGTGCCGCGCAGGAATTGTTCGCCGAAGCCGTCAGCGCCTTTGACGGACTGGGGGCCTTTTCCCTCTGTCCTGACCCACAGCGAGCCTCCCGCCCCTTCGACGCAGCCAGAGACGGTCTGGTGCCAAGCGGGGGTGCGGCAGCGCTGGTGCTTGAAGAGGAGCAGCACGCCCAAACACGAGGTGCACGTGTGTTGGGGCGCATACGCGGCTGGGGCTATTCTTCGGACGGACAAAATCTGATCGTCCCCAGCTCTCATGGCTTGTCACGCGCCATGCGCCTTGCCCTTGCTGACGCTCACGTCCGACCTGAAGACATTACAGAGATCAATGCCCATGCCACTTCCACCCCCGTTGGGGACGCCGCGGAAGCTTTGAACATTTGCGATGTTTTTGGTGACGCATGCCCCACAGTGCTGACGATCAAGGCACTGACCGGCCACGAATTCTGGATGGCCGGAGCGGCACAGATCGTCTATGCCGTCATCATGGCTGAGTACGGATTCCGTGCCGGTTCTCCTTCTTATGAACACGGTGACGCCCAAACAGCGGCAATCCCCGTACTCAGGCTCAGCGACAACACGCCGCCCAGCCTCATGCTGTGCAATGCTGCGGGATTTGGCGGCATCAACGTCAGCATGGTTGTGCAATTCCCATGAGCACGCTGGTCATCGGCTCCGGCATAACGGGTATGGCTGCCGCACTGCTGCTGGCACAACAAGGAGAAGAAACGACCATTCTCGAAGCAGCCCCCTCGCCCGCACCACTGTTGCGCGGATTTGAGCGTGACAACCTGCATTTCGACACAGGTTTTCACTGCGGCGCCGGGCTGCGACAAGGTGGTCTTTTACGTTTATGGCTGCAAACACTGGGTATGATGGATTTTATCTCCGATGATGCCTGCTACCCTATGCAAGAGGAGTTTCATTTTCCGTCTGATGGTGACGGCACTGTATCAGACGTCGCACATTTTCCCGCAACCCTTGACGATCTTTTTCCTACTGTGAGCGCACAATTTGGCACACAGGCAGCGAACAACCTGAAACAACTTGTGCAAGACATGCTTGGCGTCATACGGCACTCGCCCTACACAAATCCCCACAGTGACGCAGAGTTGCAATTCTCCTTCTCTCGAGCTTCCAGGCTGCACGACGTCCTCATCAGGGCTCAGCTTCCACCACGATTGACGCGTATGGTACAGGCCCGTTGCTCGCTTTACGGCGTTGCACCCCACATGGCCGGCTTTCACGAATTCTCCTTAGTGGGCGGCCTGTATTTTGACTCCAGCCATGGCCTTCACGGCGGAGGAACCACATTGCGCGACGCCGCCCTTGCCGCCCTCAAACGCGCCAACGTGCCTGTGCGATGTCATGCCCGGGTCACACACATACGACACTCAAATAACCGTATTGAGGGTGTGGAGTTGAGCAATGGCGAAAGTATTTCCTGCACCCGCTGCATTTTCACCGGACATCCCGGTCAGCTGATCCACATCCTGGACAAAGGTGCCCTGCGACCAGCGTTCTTCCGGCACATCACGGAGATGCGCGAAACCATGCAGGCCCTGCTGGTTTTTGGCATCACACGCAACCCCGCATTGCAAGGCAAAACCGTCTTTCTCATGCCACCGGACACCGTGGATGAACAAAACCTCCTTGCGCCCCTGGAACAACCAGCCCCTCTGGTCTACCTTATTTGCGGTGACGGACTCAACGGGCATTTCCCCATCACACTCATATCTCCCACGCAACAAAGCTTTCCCGCTGACTCCCCCACCCCCCGTTCAGACGCCTATCTCAGATGGAAACGTGCGGCTACTGCACGTCTGGTGCAATATGCACGCTCTCGCTTGCCTGAAATAAACGATCTTCGCGTTCTGGACGCCGCCAGTCCTTTAAGCCTTCGTCAATGGATCACTGGCAGCACAGGCTCCCTATATGGATTGGCTCACGACATTGAGACACTGCCACTTTTCCCTGTTATACGCCTCAAAGGACTTTTTCTCGCTGGTCAGCATATCCTCCTGCCCGGTATTCTGGGGGGGATCATCAGCGCAGCTGTGGCCGTGGGCCTTGCCACAAGTCACGATTCAGTTCTACAAGGATTCAGACAATGGACGCGCAACGTGTAGTCATTACCGGCATGGGGGCCGTTTCTCCTTACGGCGAGGGATGCCATGCTCTGCTGGCAGGTCTTTATGGGGAGCACTGCGCTCTCACTCCTTTTGACGCACATGAAGTCAAAGGACTGGCCTGTCGAGTGTCTGGACGAGTACCGCCGATGGATGTGCGACGTATCAGCCGGGAATTACGCCGCACCATGTCGCCCATGTCTCAATACGCCACTCTCGCAGCCTGGGAGGCTTTGGCGCAGGCTGGCCTGTCCCTGGCATCCCCCCCCCTACCGCGCATGGGCGTAGCCGTCGGTTCCACCCTGGGCAGCCCTGAAGCCCTTCAAGA
>JAGAEE010000142.1 GCA_017613295.1 Desulfovibrio sp.
CCTCCTCTGAGGCCTTCTCGCGCGTCTCCTTCCTGGCCAGCACCGCCGGGCAAAGCGGCGCCCTGCACCAGCACGCCGACAACGAATACCTGTGGGACCAGAATATCGGCGACGATTTCACCCTCAGTGCCCTGCACCAGGATTCCCTCTTTCACCGCTTCGCCTCCTTTCTGGAAGCCCTCAGGCCGGACGTCGTGCATATCCACCATGTGGCCCACCTGGGCGTCGAGATACTGCAAGTGCTCAAAAATGTCCTCCCCGGGGTGAAAATTCTTTACACCTTGCACGAATACATGCCCATCTGCCACCACTACGGACAGATGCGCCGGCCGGACGGCACGCTCTGCGAACGCTCCGACATCGACCTGTGCCCGCGCTGCTTCCCGCTGATGACGCGGGAGGATTTCTGGCAGCGCAAGACGCGCTTGCAGCACTATTTTGCCCTTGTGGACCGCTTCGTCTGCCCGAGCGAATTTTTGCGCCAGCGCTATGTGGACTGGGGCCTTGCCCCCGAGCGCCTCGTCACTGTGGAGAACGGCCTGCGCCCCGTGCCCGCCGTGCCGCCGCGCCCCCTGAAAGCCGGGGAAGGCCGCTGCCGCTTCGCCTTTTTCGGCCAGTTCACGCCCTTCAAGGGACTGGATTTTCTGCTGGAAACGCTGTTGCGCCTGCCCCCGGAGGACCTCGCGCAGATCACGCTGGAGGTTCACGGCGGCGGCCTGGAAAGCATGCCTTTGGCCTTTCAGCAAAGGCTCACGAGCCTCAGGGAAAAGGCCGAACAGACGAAGGCGGCCATCTGGCGCGGCCCCTACCGCTTTGACGAGGTGAGCGACCGCATGGCGAACGTGGACTACGTGCTCGTGCCCTCCCTCTGGTGGGAGAACTCTCCGGTGGTCATTCAGGAGGCCTTTGCCGTGGGCCGGCCCGTGCTGGTCTCGGCCATAGGCGGCATGGCCGAAAAAGTGCGGCACGGGGTCAACGGCCTGCACGTGCCCGTGGGCGACGCGCAGGCCTGGGCCGACACCCTGCTGTCCATCGCCACGGACACGGCCCTCTACGACAGACTCTGCGCGGGCATTGTGCCCCCACCCACGGTGGAGGAGACCACAAGGCGGCACCTCGACCTGATTCGCGAGCTTACGGAGAACTGACATGGCCAGCCTGGTTCACGCCCTGATCTTTGCCGGCGGCGCCGGACGCAGAATGCACACCAGCGGCATGCCCAAACAGTTTCTGCGCGTCTTTGGCAAGCCCATCCTCATCCACACGCTGGAAAATTTCGACATGCACGAAGAGGTGGACGACATCGTGCTGGTCAGCGGCGCCGACTATCTCGACATGACGCGCGGCCTCATCCGCCAGTTCGGCGTGCGCAAGGTGACGCATCTCGTGCCCGGCGGCGAGACGGGCCAGGAATCCATCTGGCAGGGCCTGCAAGCGCTGGAGGCGGACGCGCAGTCCACTCCCGAGGACGTCGTGCTCATCCACGACGGCGTGCGGCCCCTCATCGGGCACGACCTCATCAGCCAAAACATCGACACCGTGCGCCGGCATGGCAGCGCCATCTCCGCCGCGCCCGCCACGGAAACCTTCTGCACCTGCGACGGCGAGGGCGCTGTCACCGACATTTTGCCGCGCCCCGTGTGCCGCCTGGCCAAAGCCCCGCAGTCCTTCCACCTCAAAGATATCTGCGAGGCCCACCGCTGGGCGCGGCAGCAGCACGTGACGGACGCCATTGATTCGGCCGACCTCATGCGCCGCCACGGCGCGAGCCTGCACTGGGTGGACTGCCCTGTCACCAACATCAAGATAACCCATCCCGTGGACTACTACATTTTCAAGGGCATTCTCAATGCCCAGGAAAGTGAGCAGATTCTCGGCCTGTGAGGAATGAGCATGCCTGAGCCACAAGCCCCCTGGCTGGGGGAACACCCCGTCACCCTGCGAGACCTTGAGGCCATCGCCCGTGACACGGCCCTGCCCTGGGAGCGGCTGCGCCAGGTCGACGTTCTCGTGACGGGCGCGTCGGGCTCCATCGGTTCAGCCCTGGTCAAGGCCCTCATGTACGCTTCGGACAGGCTCGGGCTCAACATCCATGTGGTCGCCCACGGCCGCAGCGAGGAACGCCTGTCGTCCGCCCTGCATCGGCAGCTGCCACGGCTGGGGCAGGGGCTGACCTTCCTCACGGGCGACGTCACCGCCGGGCTGGAGCCGCCCGCCCCGCCACGGTGTATTGTGCACGCGGCCAGCCTCACGGCCAGCCGCCAGTTTGTGGAACAGCCCGTTGAGACCATGCGCATCACCCTGGAGGGCACCACACGCGTGCTGGAATGCGCCAAAAAGGCCCAAAGCCGGTCCGTAGTCTACATCTCCACCATGGAGGTCTACGGCGACGTGGACCACGAACTGGTGCGGGAGGAAGACACGGGCCCCCTGGATCCCCTGGCCCTGAGGAATTCCTACCCCATGAGCAAACGCATGGCCGAGGCCCTGTGCGTGGCCTACGCCAGGGAGTACCATGTGCCCGTGAAAATCGTGCGGCCCACGCTGACCTTCGGAGCGGCCCTGACGGAGCGCGACAACCGTGTGTACGCCCAGTTTGTGCGGGCCGTGCTCGCGGGCAAACCCCTCACCCTGCACACCACGGGCGGCACCAAAAGGGACTATCTGCATATCTATGACGCTGTGCGCGGCATTCTGACCGTGCTGCTGCTGGGCAAGGACGGCGAGGCGTACAACCTTTCCAACCCGGACACCTATTGCAGCATTTACGAGATGGCGCAGCTGGTGGCCGGCTTCGGCCCAAAGACGGAAATCGTGTTTGATATCGATAGCGAAGGCAAACGGGGGTATCTGCCGGAAGTGCACCGCCGACTGGACATCGCCAAACTGCGGGCGCTCCACGATTTTCCCCTGCACTCCCTGCGGGACTGCTTTGACGACATCTTTGCCCTGACCGGGGATGTGGAGAAGTGAAGATGGAAGAAGCCAAAGAAGAAGCCCTCGTGTTCATTGATGAAGATGAGAATGTTTTGCTTGAGGAGATGCCTCATGAGTCGGCAGATAACACGCAGGATGACGCGACTGACGACAACGATCTGGCTTCGTTCTACGAAGATGAATTTTCTCTGGAGCACAGAGTTCAGAACACAAATCAGA
>JAGAEE010000143.1 GCA_017613295.1 Desulfovibrio sp.
CAGCCATGTATGCGCTCTTTGCTCCAGGGGAAAAAAATGCAGCGCGTACAGCGGCAAGTATTTTACGTAAAAAAGGGTGGCGTGTTTACACACACACACTAAGACATGCTGGGATGTAGCCAAGTGGTAAGGCAACGGGTTTTGGCTCCGTCATGCGAAGGTTCGAATCCTTCCATCCCAGCCATGATTTTTAACGACGTCAATCACAGTTTTTCTTTGGCCTGACACATGTTTCAATTTCAAATATCTCTTGGGCAGAGTGACACATCATCCGTCAAGTTTGACACGCAAGGCAGGACGTTTCATGTACAGCGATCTGAAGATTGTCACAGGCTCTTCCAATCCTGAATTGGCCAAGGCAATCTGTAACCATCTAGGCTGTCAATTGACGCCCACACTGTCTACGACGTTCAGTGACGGTGAGCTACGCATCGAAATCGGTGACAACGTTCGCGGCGATGATGTTTTTGTGGTTCAGCCCACATGTCCGCCTTCGGTGAATCGTAACTTGGTGCAGCTCTGTCTTATGCTGGATGCGCTCAAACGGGCAAGTGCGGCCCGTATTACTGCTGTCATCCCCTATTACGGCTATGCTCGACAGGACAGGAAAGTAAGTCCGCGAGCCCCCATCAGTGCCAAAATGGTCGCTGATTTCATCAGCGTCGCCGGCGCACAGCGTGTTGTCACCATTGATTTGCATGCCGGACAAATCCAGGGGTATTTCGATTGTCCTGTGGACAACCTTTTCGCTGTGCCCGTCATGCTGGAAGCCCTTCGTCAGTTGCACGAAGAGAACATGGTTATTGTATCACCCGATGCAGGTGGTGTTGAACGCGCCCGCTCCTATGCCAAACGCATCAACACTCCCTTGGCCATTGTGGACAAAAGGCGCGACAAACCCAACCAGGCGCAGGCCATGCACGTCATTGGCAATGTGAAAGACCGCCTGGCCATTATTGTGGATGACATGATCGACACGGCAGGGACACTATGTGCGGGTGCCAAAGTATTGCTGGAAAACGGCGCCACTAAAATCGTCGCGTGTGCCACGCATGCCGTACTCTCCGGCCCGGCCATCGACCGCATCAATAATACAGAAGCCCTTTCACAAGTCTTTGTCACGGACACCATCCCTCTTGGTGACAAGCTTGAACGTTGTCCCAAACTGCAAGTTGTTTCTGTGGCTGCCCTTTTGGGTAAAACTATTCACAATATCCATACAGGTTCTTCGGTCAGCGTATTGTTTGTTTGACAGGATAGATCTGGCCGATAGTCTTAATGGTCTGAACATTTTCCGCACGTTATGCGCGGCAAGAAAGGCAAGGAGCAGGACATGAACATAGAAAAAACACTATGTGTTCAGAAACGCGAAGGGTGCGGAAAAGGTGCTAGTGGTCGACTTCGCGTACAAAAATTGGTTCCCGGCATTTTTTACACCAGCAAGGGTGATAATATTTGTGTACAGGCCCCCATCTTGCCCTTGGAAAAAATTTACGAAGAAATGGGACACACCACTGTATTCAATCTCGAAATTGACGATAAAGGAACAAAAACCGTTCATCCTGTTCTCATATGGCAAGTTCAGTATCATCCTTATAAAAAGGCTTTTACACATATCGATTTCTATGGTGTGGATTTGGACAAGCCAGTCACTGTGGAAGTACCCGTGGAATTTGTTGGAGTTTCGCGTGGGGTCAAACAGGGCGGCGTCATGGAAACCTACCGAGAGTTCGTACGCCTCACCAGCAAACCACTGGACATGCCCAAGAGAGTCACTGTCGATGTTACTGATTTGGGCATCAATGACACTATTGCTGTCGCTGACCTCAAATTGCCAGAGAACGTCAAGGCGGCCTACGACAATAATTTTGCCATTGTCAGTGTCCTGACCAAGAGCGACGAAGTTGCAGGTGAAGAAGAAGGAGCCACCGCTGAAGGCACTGCGGCAGCAGAATAATCAGTTGCCAATTTCTGTGCATATTCACCACGCCTGATGTCATTACGGCCGGTTCCTCGTGGAGCCGGCCACATTATTTCCTGCATGATCACTTCGCAAAATGTTACGCGCAAGATTCGCGAGATCGGTCACTCGCTTTATCTGGAACTCTGGCCCAATACCGGTTCCACTGTGGTATTATTCTATCCCGGGTCTCTATCTTCCCCCTGGCAATACAGGTCCTTCCTCCGCGCTCTCCACACAGCTGGCTTGTCGGTGGCGGCTTTGCACCTGACTGGGCACGGAATAAATTGCCACGCTGCGTCTTTTTCGTTTTCCGATTTATTGCAGGACGGTTTGTACGCCGAACGATGGTTGCGATACGAAGGCTACGCCCCCATTGTCGTCTGTGGACACAGTCAGGGTGGTATATTGACATTAGCCCACGCATCCTCCTCCACAACAATTGACGCGGCATTTCCCATTACTGGAGTTCTGCCGCAAACCGCTGAAGCCATCAAACTCACTCGGTTCTTCCCTTTGATACAACAAAGGCAAGCTCTTGAGCGGTGCATTGCCTCATTGGCCAGGTTGTTTCCTCGGCTTCCCATACCAATACAAGCCTATCTTTCCATGAGAAAAATTCTTGCAGCAGCTCATGAGACGGTCTGTCACCGACAAAGGATACGACTTACATACCCCTTGATCTTTCTCGATAGTCTTTTTCGCGCTGAAGTATCCCCAAAGCTCAACTGCCCGCTCTATTTTTTCAGCGCACCGGATGATGCGCTATTTACTCCCGATATCATTCTGCGCACTTACTCGCGCCTTGAGGCGCCATTACGAAAGCTCGTCTGGCTGCCCAAAGGGGGACATCTGGCAGTCATGAATCCTTCAATCAGCTGTTTTACGGCCGAAACAATAGCCTGCGCCTGCGCCAACATGGGACTCCCTTTACACCGACGCAAACTGTAATGGAGGTATCAGATGAACTACAGCGGGCTTATTGCCGGTCTCGGGAATCCCGGTATCCGCTATGAAGGCACACGTCACAATTGTGGATTCGATTTCGTGACGGCCCTGCTCAGTCTCGCATCTGCAGAAGGCATCGTTGAACAACTCTCCGGCAGCAGATTCTTTTGCAAACTCTGGCGAGTTCGTCTGCCCGATCTTCACAGTTGGTGGTTGGCAGCACAACCCTTAACCTTCATGAATAACAGCGGTCAATGTGTTCAGCCGCTTCTCTCCTGGTACAAACTGACTGCGGACAAACTTGTGGTTGTTCATGACGAATTGGATATTCCACCTGGCGAACTACGCATAAAGAAAGGTGGCGGAAATGCTGGACACAACGGGCTGAAATCCATCACTGAGCAAGTGGGGACAGCCGATTTTTACCGCATTCGTATCGGCATAGGCCGACCACAACACAAGGGGGAAGTCATCAACTGGGTTCTTGGACGTCCTGAAGCTGACGATGCTGAAAAGATCTCGACGGCACGTCGTCGTGCCCTGAAAATTCTTTTTATTCTTGCGGACAAAGGCCTAGAGCAAGCCATAAACGCTGCCAGGTATCCCGCCGCCATGGCGCTTTCTTAAGGTTCATCCGGATCTTGCGTACTTGTGGGGG
>JAGAEE010000144.1 GCA_017613295.1 Desulfovibrio sp.
AAGGATGGCATTTTTATCATAATTTCCGTTTTCGTGCCTGTAAAGCCATCCTGAGATGCTCTTGCCCTGGTACACTATGGCAGTCCATTTGACAAAATGCCTGAAAATCAGCAGAATATTTATATTCAAATCATCAAAATTCCTTTGTGGTTTGAAAGCCCACATCTTCATGGGGAAAGAGGCGATTGACGGACGGCGAAGCCGATGGCATCCTTTTACGCAATCTCTTCCCTCAGTGAGGGGCAATCCGCACGGCCCCTACGCGCCGAAAGAGTTTGTCGGCGGATACCGTCGAGTGTGGTTTGAATGACAATCTTCTGTTCTTTTGAAAGCCTGAAAAACAGGCCAAAGGAGTCACAATGCCCACTTCCAATATTGTACCTCTCAGCAAAAAAAAACATGCTTCCCTGACCTATGCTCCTCTGGCAAACTATGCCTTTACTGCCGATCGTAACAGTATCCCGCTATTGCCTTTTGAAGTTTCTGCAGCCTCGCGATTTTTCCCGGTCATATTTCCTGACAGCCGCAACGCAGTCCCTCACGCTCTCCTGGGACTTGGCGATGTGAACATTTTTGTCGACGATGAAGGTAACTGGAAGGCACCATACCTTCCTCTTATGGTGTCAAATTATCCATTTTCTCTCATTCAAGCTCATTTCAAAGACGATTCGGATTCTGACTCCGACGCCAGGAAAAGCGAACTGGCCATTGGCATTGAAGAAAACGCACCGCATTTTCATCAGCCTGATGGTTTGCCACTTTTTGGGAAGGACGGCGAATCCACGGAAACACTCAAGCGTATCGAAAATGCCCTGCTGGCACAGTACAAACGTCAGGAGGCCATGACACAGGCGCTCGCGGAGCTGACATTGCACGGCACGTTAAAGGAGCGTGTGGTGACAGTACTCTTCGACGGACTTGAGAAAAACGTGGGAGGATTGCGCTGTGCAGATCAGGAAAAGGTTATGTCTTTGCCGGAGGCAACGCTGGGGCATTGGGTGAAGAACGGCCTCATGGAGATGCTTTACGCCCACTGGCAAAGCTTGCGCAATTTGCGCCTGTTGTTGGAAGATGCGTCTTGTCCTTCTGCGGGAGAGAGGAAGGAAACAATCCAGTAAATACATGTTTTGAGATCTTGTCTTGACGCCATGAACTTCGAGATAAGATCTCTTTTACCTTGCGCCTGGAAAATGGTTTCATAAGGTAAACATGGATCTTCTCTGGAGACCAACTGATCTAAAATTGTCAGTGAGGAGAATATGCGCAAATTTTTGCTACTGACACTCGCGACCTGTTTTTTGGGAGTAACTGCGGCTCCAGATATTGGTCTGTCGGCTTATTATGACAGGCCAACACCGCCACCGCAGAAGCCGTACGTTCATGACCACTATAGTCATGGTGGCGGTTGCGCTCGTCATCCGCATCATGACTATGGCGTGGGAAATGTCCCACCGCCACATTCTCGCAATCATCATTACAGCCAAGACGTTCCACCGTCACACTCCAGCCATTACGCTCCTGACAGACAAGTTCCCCCCACATCTTATCGCCATTATGATGATAGAGGAAAAAATCAAGATATTATTTGAAAATTGCTGTGCAGCGGTCTCCTCAATCCTCCGGGGCTTCCTTCCTTGTCGTCCTTCTTCAAGACAGGCGTCTCAACGACTTGCCGGTCTCTATTGCTGCGCCCTGTGCTCAAGGGGTTGTGAACAGTAACAGCTTGATCGCCGAAGTCAGAACATATGGGCATATAGGGTGCTACATCTCATGCACCTTATGCGGAGACCTTGAGCCTCTCTCGGCGATGTATTTGCCGAGCCTGCGCACAGCCTCTTGGAGGTTCGTCAGCGAGTTCGCGTAGGAGATACGCAGATAGCCTTCACTCTGCGTACCGAAGTCTATGCCGGGCGTCACGCCAACATGGGCTTTTTCGAGTATATCGTAGGCAAGTCTGAGTGAGTCCGTACCGAGATGGCGGGCGTTGACGAGCATGTAAAAAGCTCCACGCGGTTCAACAGGTATGTTGAAACCAAGTTCGGGCAGTGCTTCGAGCAGATAGCGGCGGCGCTTGTCATAGCGTGCAGAATAGTCCGCGATGGTCGCATCGCAACTGCCGTCAAGAGCGATGATGCCCGCCTGCTGAACGGCTGCGTTCGTGCAGAGGTAGAAGTTCTGCATCAGCCGGTTCATCGATTCAACAAGATATTCCGGCATGATGAGATATCCGAGGCGCCAACCCGTCATGGCCCATACTTTGGAGAAGCCGTTGACCACGACGGCATTGTCCGTGAATTCCAGAATGGAATGCTCCTCGGCATCGCCGTAGGTCAGACCGTGATATATCTCGTCAGAAATGATGAGAACGCCGAGCGCGGCCAATTCGCGCATGCGGGATGAATCCATGATGATACCAGTTGGATTGCACGGGCTGTTAAGCATGATGGCCTTGGTGCGGGGCGACAGGTGCTGCCGCACTTCCTGAGGCCTGTAAAGGAAGCCCTCTTCCTCGCATGTTGCCACCTCGACGGGAACGCCGCCAGCGAAACGTGTGAAGTTAGGGTAGCAGGGGTAGCACGGGTTGGAGAGAATGACCTCGTCGCCTGGGTCGAGAAGAAAGGAGAAAAGCATGCCAAGCGCCGGCGACGAGCCGGGAAAGATGACGACGCGTTCTGGAGAGACGCTGACGCCGTAGCGAATGGCATAGCGGCGAGCGATCGCTTCGCGCAGGGCTTGATCGCCCAAGGCGACCGTGTAATGGGTGAAGCCATTGTCGAGGGCATTTTTGGCGGCGGCTATGATAGAAGGTGGAGTCTCGAAATCCGGTTCACCGAGTTCAAGATGGATGACGCTCGCGCCGTCCTGTTCCAATTTTCTGGTACGGGCGAGTATTTCCATGGCGATAAAGCTCTTAACGGTATTGGTTCTGGTGGCTGGCATAACAGTCGCAATAGTATTTTTCAGCATTGCGCATTTTCTACCTTTATTAGCTCATGCCGGGTACATTGTAGAAATATCCTTCCTGCAGGACGGGATAAAGCACGTTGGATGCCCCCTGCCTTCCCAATGAGCTCTATGGCTGTGGTCTGGACAAGTCGCTCCCCCATACTTTCTCAGTCATCGTTACTCTCCTATAATTGTTACTACTAAATCTCTGGGACCGCCGCAATTTCGAAACTCGCAGATGTAGATGCCCTGCCAAGTGCCGAGATTCAAGCGGCCATCGGTAATGGGAATGGTGATGCTGACTCCGCTCAGCGTTGATTTGGCGTGGGCTGGCATGTCATCGGCTCCTTCCAGCGTATGCTCGTATTCAGGACGATTTTCAGGAACCAGACGATCGAATATGGTCTCCATATCCACCCTCACGTCAGGGTCGCAGTTTTCGTTGATGCTCAGTCCGCAACTGGTGTGCTTCGTGAAGATGTTCACGATGCCTGTCTTCGGCAACTCTGGCAACTGACTCACAATCTCATTCGTCACCAAATGGAAGCCACGTCGTTTTGGCTTCAGGACTATTTCAATTTGTTGTATCATAATCGAAGATTTCGTACAGGGCGGCAGCAGGTTCCGGCGAAAGTATCACTTCAGCCACGAGCAGACCTCTCCCCATCCATACGGGAATGTAGCCGCTGGAAAACACTTTCTGCAGATACCGCATTACTTTCATCTATACTCTTTTCACTTGCTGAGAGAATCTTGAGCAGGGCCATGCCCTCCCGTAACTTGTCATATTCCCGCACACCCATGACCACGCCTGCCGCTTCGCCGTCCTAGGTTATGACCATGGGACCGAATGTGTTCACATGTTCAAGCACCTTTTCAAAGTTGTCTTTCACAGCTTATTGGCTTGATGTCTTCACTCAAACGCCTATCACCCTCCTAACCTAATTCAAACTGAATTTTGTCAGTAATGCAAGGGGGTAGTATGATCATCTTTTTTTAGACGAAAACGGTCCAGAAAAAGGTAAACCACAGGAGTCGTGTAAAGTGTCAGCAGCTGGCTCACCAGCAGACCGCCCACGATGGTCACGCCCAGAGGTTGACGCAGCTCGGCTCCGTCTCCTTGTCCGAAGGCCAGGGGCACGGCACCGAGGATGGCCGCAGCCGTTGTCATCATTATGGGTCTGAAACGCCGCAGGCATGCCTCGTAGATGGCCTGCTCGGTCGTGACATTGTTTGTCCTCGACACAGCGAGAGCCACATCGATCATCATGATCGCATTTTTCTTGACCAGTCCACAGAGCAAGAGCACACCGATCAATGCAATGACGCTGAATTCCATACCGTATGCCATGAGTGCCAGCAAAGCGCCACACCCTGCTGAAGGCAAGGTGGAAAGGATGGTCAGGGGATGAATGAGACTTTCATAAAGGACTCCCAAAACAATATACAGCACGGCCAGTGCCGCCAGTATAAGGATGACCTGATTGGCCGCCGTATCGCTGAACAGTTTTCCAGTACCCTGAAAACCGGCCACTATGCTCGTCGGCATGCCCAGTTCTGTTTTGAGACGTTCCATTTCCTGCTGAGCCTTCGAGAGTGAAACACCGGGCGCCAGGTTAAAGGAAAGAGTGACGGCCGCAAACTGTCCCTGATGAGCCACGGAAAGCGGAGACACAGACGTGGTGACAGTCGCCACCGCAAGCAGTGGCACCAGCATGTTCTGCCCCGGTAAACGCACTTTTTCCAGGCTTTTCGGCCCTTGCAGCCAGTCTGGCCCATACTCCAGGACAACATGGTACTGATTTTTGTCCTGATAAATGGTAGAAACTTGACTTTGACCGAAAGCATTGCCCAAAGCTGCGTCCACATCACGCATGGTCAGACCGTATCTGGCCAGAGCGTCGCGGTCAACCGTGACACGTGTTTCCAGACCACGTTCCTCAATATCGCTGTTGACATCCTTGAAATCTGGGCTTGTGGAGAGGGCTTCCTGCATTTTCCGTCCCCAAGTACGCAGTTCATCCAGGTTGTCTGCCTGCAGGGTGTATTGATATTGCGAGCGGGCGCTGCGCCCCCCCATCATGATATCCTGCGCCGGCTGCAGAAAAATCTGTACTCCGGGTTCCGCTGAAAGACGTGCGCGCAAGCGTGCGATGACACCCATGACGCCAACGCCGCGTTCCTCAAGAGGTTTCAGGGTAATAAAGACACCGCCGCCGCCCCGCCCCCCAGAAATGTGACCTGACACGTTCTGCACGGCCGGATCTTTGGCGATGGCAATCATAAGCCGCTGCAGACGCTCTTGTGTGGCCTGAAAGGAAGCGCTCTGGTCTGCGCGTATGCCACCCATGATGACACCAGTGTCCTGCTGCGGGAAAAAACCTTTTGGCACAGCCACATACATCCAGACAGTGCTTGCCACAATGCCAAGAAAGGCCAGCAATGTCACACGGCGGTGACACAATACTACAGACAGGCTGACGGCGTAGGCGTCTTGCATGCCGACAAGAGCACGATGCCAGTGCTCTTCCAGGAAGCGTATGCCGTGATACAGGGCAGCGGCAAGCCTGCCGCATTTCTGCGGTAGCCTTGTGCCTTGGTCTGAATGATGCTCTGGACGAAGCATACGTGAACACATCATGGGCGTTGTGGTGAGAGAGATACCCATTGACACCAAGACAGCCGCCGTAAGTACAACGGAAAATTCGTGAAACAAACGGCCAATGATGCCACCCATGAACAAAATGGGAAGGAAAACGGCCACCAGAGAGAGGGAAATGGAAATTACTGTAAATCCCACTTCCTTAGCGCCACGCAAGGAGGCGCGAAGAGGGCTCGCACCAGCCTCCATGTGCCGGACAATGTTTTCCAGCACCACAATGGCGTCGTCCACCACAAAACCGGTGGAGACCGTCAGCGCCATGAGCGAAAGATTATCGAGACTGTAGCCGCACACATACATGACTCCAAATGTCGCCAGTAGCGACACCGGTACAGCCACCGCCGGAATGGCCGTAGCACGCCCATTGCGCAGGAAGAGAAAGGTCACCAGTACCACAAGGGCCATGGAGAGCAACAGAGTCTTCTCCACCTCGTGCAGAGAGGCACGGATAGTCAGGGAACGATCCATGCGCAGGGTCAAATCGGCACTTTCCGGAAGCCAGGCACGCAGCTGCGGCAGCATGCCCTTCACCTTGTCTACAGTTTCGATGATATTGGCCCCTGGCGCACGAAAAACCAACAGCAATACGGCCGGCCGACCATCAGAAATGGCCATGGTGCGCACATTTTCTGGCCCTTCCACGATTCTGGCAATTTCGTCGAGCCGTACCACACGGCCATCATGACGTCCCACAATGAGAGAACGGTAGGCTGCTGCCTCACGAAGCTGGTCACTGGCGCCTACCAGCCAATACCGACCACCGTCCTCAATCTGCCCTTTTGGCAGAAAGGCATTGGCAGAAGCCAGAGCCATCCGCACGTCTGCCATGGCGAGTCCCGTCCTGTGTAGGGCGTCAGGGATGATATCCACACGCACGGCCGGCAACGCCCCACCGCCTACCGTAACTTCGCCTACGCCTGGCAATTGTGCGATTTTCTGGGCCAAAACGGTAGAAGCCGCATCGTAGAGTTGTGTACGGGTCAGGGTGTCCGATGTGATGGACAGGATCAGGATGGGTGCCCCTGACGGATTCACTTTGCGGTACGTGGGATTGGTCGGCATGCTTGGCAATGTGGAACGGGCAGCATTGATGGCTGATTGTACATCTCTGGCCGCTCCGTTGATATCCCGCTCTAGCTCGAATTGCAGGATAACGGTAGAGGAGCCAAGGCTGCTGGTGGAGGTCATTTCTGTCACGCCGGCGATCCTTCCAAGGGCACGCTCCAGAGGTGTGGCCACTGTGGAGGCCATGGTCTCGGGTCCAGCACCGGGCATGCCAGCACGCACTACAACCACGGGAAAATCCACCTGTGGCAAGGGGGCCACAGGCAACAGGTCAAAAGCCACCATGCCGGCCAGGGCGAGGGCCAAGGTCAGCAAGGTTGTGGCGACAGGGCGACGGATAAAAATTGCAGAAAGGTTAACTTCAAGAAATGCGGGACCAAAACGATGCCTGTCGCCGCTCTCGCGCAACTTGCGCAGGCATTGTGTCCAGTCCTTTCGCGGGATGGCGCTTTTATTTTCACCGATCACAGGGCTCCTCCGACAGGATCCTCGACTCATCTTCGTGCACGCCGTGATCCGCCGCACGCATATCTCTCAACCGTCGGCTTAAGCGATCAAACCACAAATAGATAACGGGGGTGGTAAACAATGTGAGCATTTGACTGCATATGAGTCCGCCAACCATAGTCACGCCCAGGGGACGCCTCAGTTCGGCCCCCATGCCCCAGCCCAACATGAGCGGTAAAGCCCCGAGCAGAGCCGCCATAGTGGTCATGAGAATGGGGCGAAGGCGCAGAAGGCATGCCTGACGGATGGCGGCCACAGGTTCCTTTCCCTCATTTCGTTCTGCATCCAAGGCAAAATCTATCATCATAATGGCGTTTTTTTTGACAATGCCGATGAGCAGAATGACACCAATAATCCCCATGACACCTAAATCCATACGCGCGGCCAAAAGAGCCAGCAGTGCCCCTACGCCTGCCGACGGCAAGGTGGATAGTATGGTCACGGGATGGATGTAGCTTTCGTAAAGCACGCCCAGCACAATATACATGGTGACAACGGCCGCAAGAATCAGCCATACCTGATTGTCACTTGACGAGAGGAAGGCTCTAGCCGACCCCTGGAATGTCGTACGCAGGGCGTCTGGCAACCCCAGTTGCTGCCCTGCTTTTTCAAAGGCCGCGATCGCAGCCCCCAGGGAAAACCCTTCTTTCACATTGAAGGAAATTGTCGCCACAGGAAATTGCCCCTGTCTGGCGAGGGACAAAGGTGTCGGCATCTCTTCTGCCACTGCCAGGCTCGTCAACGGCACTGGAGTTCCATCTCCTCCTGTCACAAATATATTATCCAGGGATTGCGGCCCTTGCCGGAAACGTGGGGCCGTTTCCAGCACAACCTTGTACTGATTGGTCTGGGTAAAAATGGTGGATATGAGCCGCTGTCCCAGGGCGTCATAAAGGGCATTGTCTATGTCAGCCATGCTAACGCCAAGCCGTCCTGCTGTATCGCGGTCAATTGTCAGCCAGAGCATACGGCCGGGATTCTGGTAATCACTGGTCACAAAATCCAGTTCCGTTTGCCGGGACAAAACGTGCAGCATCTGGGGAATCCATTGATCCAGTTGATGATGGTTCAAGGCTTCCACGGTAACCTGGTACTGCGTGCGTGACACACGGTCTTCAATAGTCAAATCCTGTACGGGTTGCAGATAGAGGGTCACGCCCGGTACGTCGGCAGTACGTTGCATGATGCGTCGGGCGACAGCCGGGGCACGGGCATCACGTTCCGAAAGAGGTTTCAGGGAAACCGTAAGACGCGACGTGCCCATGCTTGGATTGACTCCGTCCACACCCACCAGAAATATGACACTGTCCACTGCCGGATCTTGCAGGATAATTCTGGACAATTCCTGCTGATAGCGAGTCATGACATCAAAAGAGGCATCCTGAGAGGCATCAACGAACCCATGAATGACTCCGGTATCCTGTACGGGGAAAAACCCCTTGGGCACCAGGAAGTACAGGGCCATGGTGAGTGCCAACGTACCCACTGCTACGGCCAGCATGGGCTCCTGATGAGCCAGAACCCTATCCAGAGCTCTCTCGTACCAAGCGAGCAGACGTGGGAAAAAATCCCCAATCTTTTGTGCTGTGCACTCTGGCTGCAACATGACCGCACAGAGCATGGGAGTGAGCGTGAGAGAAATACCCGCAGAAACCAATATGGTCACGGCAAGGGTGACGGCAAATTCCCGAAAGAGTCTTCCCACCACGTCGCCCATGAAGAGCAGGGGGATGAGAACGGCAACGAGTGAAATGGTCAGCGAGATGATGGTAAAACCTATCTGTCCCGCGCCTGTGAGGGCGGCTTGTACGGGCGGCTGACCCTGCCCAAGATAACGGACGATGTTTTCAATGACCACAATGGCGTCGTCCACCACAAAACCGGTGGCAATGACCAGGGCCATGAGCGTCAGGTTGTTCAGGGAGTACCCGGCCAGATACATGACGCCAAGCGTCCCAACAAGAGAAAGCGGCACAGCCAGCGCGGGTATGAGTGTGGCCCTGGCGTTACGCAAAAACAGCCAGATAACACCAATGACGAGCGCCACAGAAAGCAGAAGTTCCATCTGCACGTCCTTGACGGTAGCACGGATGGTGACTGTTCTGTCTGTCACGACACGCACGTCAACGTTACCTGGCAGTGTCTGTTGGAGAAATGGCAAAAGCTGACGCACGCGATCGGCCACATTGATAACATTAGTTCCTGGTTGGCGCTGTACGGAAAGCACTATGGCCGGCATGAAACGGGCGTCATCGCCGGCGACATATGCTGCAAGACGGTCGTTTTCCGCCCCTTCCACAACATCGGCCACGTCCCCGAGGCGCAGGGGGGCACCATTCCTGTACCCGATGATCGTGGTCGCGTATTCCTGCGCCGAGGCCAGCTGATCGTTGGCGTCGATGCTCAGGGCACGCTCGGGCCCGTCAAAACTTCCCTTGGCAGCATTGACATTGGCCTGGGCGATGGCCGTGCGTACATGAGCCAACGTCAGGCCTGCCGCAGCCAGGGCACGCGGATTCACCTGCACGCGAACTGCCGGACGCTGTCCGCCAGACAGCGTGACGAGGCCCACACCGGGCAACTGAGAGATCTTTTGGGCCATGCGTGTGTCGACCATATCTTCAAGACGGGTCAGAGGAACAGCATTGCTAGTGACGGCCAGCGTCATAACCGGCGGGTCGGCGGGATTTACCTTGCAGTATACAGGTGGGGTTGGCAAATCCTGCGGCAAAAGATTTCCGGCCGTATTGATGGCCGCCTGCACCTCTTGTTCTGCCACGTCCAGTGCCACGGAGAGATCAAAAAGCAAGGTTACAACGGACGCTCCGGCAGAAGAGAGGGAATGCATCTGAACAAGGCCGGGCATAGCCCCAAACTGCCGTTCAAGGGGAGCCGTAATAACGGCGGCGATGACATCCGGCGATGCCCCTGGATAGATCGTCTGAACCTGTATGGTAGGATAGTCTATCTGCGGGAGGGCCGAAACCGGCAAATAGCGATATCCCAGCAGTCCAGAAAGCAGCAAGGCAGCCATGAGCAGCGATGTGGCAACCGGACGGAGAATGAAAATGCGAGAGAGATTCATGCCTTGTTGCCTCAAAAGGCTTCAGCCTTAGGCGTTTCGCACTTTTCTGCAACGCTTACAGTCAGACCGTCACGCAAGCGGTCCACGCCGTCCACCACAACGAGTTCATCTGCCTTCAAACCCTCGTCTATAACCGTCAAGGAATCCGTGGCAATGCCGGTTTTCACCTCGCGCATGGTCACAGTACTCTGCGCCTCTTCCCCTGTAACAACAACATACAGGAAATTTCCTCGAACGCCTGTCTGTACTGCCGCTGTGGGCACTGTCACTGCCTGTCGCAGCACTCGTGCCAGGACTCGCGCGTTAACAAACTGGTTGGGAAACAGAGTCTCACCGGCGTTAGGGAAACGTGATTTCAAACGCACAGTACCGGTAGACGCATCAATGCGGTTATCGAGAGATATCAGACTGCCCGTATCCAAAAGTTTTTGCTGGTCTCTGTCCCATGCCTGCACAAGCGGTTTTGTGTCATCACCGGTCTCACGCAAGGCGTTGATGATGAGCGGCACGTACACATCCGGCAAAGTGAAAAGAACGTCACAGGGGCGCGTTTCAGTAATGCGCACAATGCCTGCAGTGTCTGAACTTCTGATCATGTTGCCTTCGTCTACAGTACGCAAACCCAGACGTCCTGAAGCCGGAGCGGCAATGCGGCTGTATTCCAGCTTCAGGCGTGCGGCGTCCACGGCTGCCTTGTCGGCTTGAACTGAGCCTTCGTACTGACGGACCAACGCGCGCTGATTGTCATATTCCTGCCGAGCAATAAAATCATTTTTGCTCAAGGTTGCATAACGCGCCATATCCCTGCGCGCATTTTCCAGCTGTGCCTGATCCCTGGCCAAAGTTCCCTGGGCCTGCTCCATTTCGGCCTGAAAAGGGCGGGGATCAATTTCTGCCAACAAATCTCCAGCATGAACACGCTGCCCTTCTTTGAAGTGCAAACGCAGCAACTGCCCATCAACACGGCTTGTTACCAGAACATCACTGGAAGGCTGAACCGTTCCAAGGCCATTAAGAAAATGAGGCACGTCCTGCTTCATGGCAGGCGCTACACGGACCGGTGGGGAGTCCACAGGCATGATTCGTTTTTTCGAGGCATCATGAAAAGGAAGTATGGGCCATAGCAGTGCCACCACCACGCCCAACAGCGTCAGAAGCACTCCTCGACGACGGAGCATGTCAAGAGGGCGGAAATGAGCTGTCATACTGTGCATCTCCTTGACAAAAAAATTTGAAAAGAAGTCTGACGTGCAGACATATTTTCCGTGTGTTGCCCTGCATTGTCCAGTAAAAATCCCCATCAAACGGCAACACTAAGGGTATGCCTCGTATCCGCCACGTCTCATACCTTGCTCAATCATGCTGCTTGTGTGGGATCATACAAGTGTCATGTGAACCTTGTGCCTAACGGTCAATGCTGGTATGGTTGTCGCCATGAAAGAGCTCGATCCCAACACTATCCGTCCATGCCTTGCCTGCGGAGGCACCGATGTGCATCTGGAATCCATGCTTCCTCCCGGCCACCGTGAGGAAGTATGGCGCGTTGTCTGTTCTTGTGGGCAGACTTCCCAGCAGTGGTCCGTTTCTCAGGGCGCGGCCATCCGCGCATGGAACCGGAATCTCGCCAGTGCGCACGACAAGGACTGCTTATCCCGTCACGCTTCCCGAAATTAGTGTTTGTTTCGCAAAAATTTCCCTGTATGTTCAATGAGTTTCTGAAAAAAACAAATTTTTTTCTTCCTCCACCCCTTTTCAAGTCGCAAGAGTGTCTTATGTATATGTCCGATGCGGTTCATGGCGGCTGAGACATCCGCGTCAAGGCCCCTCACACGCAAATTCCAGCGTGGCCGCAGTACGGCCACCGCTGTGTACTCAGAACAAATAATCATTTTTGGGAGGATATGACATCATGAAACTGAAGCCCTTGAACGACCGTGTGCTGGTCAAACGTCTCGAATCCGAAGAAAAGACGGCTGGCGGTCTGTATATCCCCGATACGGCCAAGGAAAAGCCCTCCAAGGGTGAAGTGGTTGCCGTGGGACCAGGCAAACTTGGCGAAGACGGTAAGCGCGCAGCTCTTGCCGTTAAGGCTGGTGACATGGTGCTTTTCAACAAGTATGCGGGCACCGAAGTCAAGCTGGACGGCATTGACCACTTGGTCATGCGCGAGGAAGACATTCTTGCTATTATCGACTAACTGCTGCGACTAATCTACGCATTTTTTGAGGAGGAAATTTTCCCATGGCTGCCAAAGAAGTTCTTTTTGATGTTAAAGCCCGTGAAAAACTAGCCCGCGGTGTAGACAAACTTGCCAATGCCGTGAAGGTTACCCTTGGCCCCAAAGGCCGTAATGTGGCCATTGAAAAATCCTTTGGTGCGCCCGTTATCACCAAGGACGGCGTGACCGTGGCCAAGGAAGTGGAGTTCGCTGACAAATTTGAAAATATGGGCGCACAGCTCGTTAAGGAAGTGGCCTCTAAAACTTCTGACGCCGCTGGCGACGGTACCACCACCGCCACCATTCTTGCACAGGCCATATACCGCGAAGGTACCAAGCTTGTTGCCGCCGGGCGTAACCCCATGGCCATCAAGCGTGGCATCGACAAGGCCGTGGAAGCTCTTATCAATGAACTGGCCAATCTTGCCAAACCCACTCGCGATCAAAAGGAAATTGCCCAGATTGGTACCATTTCTGCCAATGCCGATGCGACCATCGGAAATATCATCGCCGAAGCCATGTCCAAGGTTGGTAAGGAAGGCGTGATTACCGTGGAGGAAGCCAAGGGTCTGGAGACCACCATGGATGTGGTGGAGGGCATGCGCTTCGACCGCGGATATCTCTCTCCCTATTTCGTGACCAATACCGAAAAGATGGTCTGCGAAATGGATAACCCTTACATTCTCTGCACTGAAAAGAAAATTTCCAGCATGAAGGACATGTTACCCGTACTGGAACAGGTTGCCAAAGTCAACCGTCCTCTCATGATCATCGCCGAGGATGTTGAGGGCGAAGCCCTCGCCACTCTCGTGGTCAATAAACTGCGTGGCGCCTTGCAGGTTGTGGCCGTCAAGGCTCCCGGTTTTGGCGATCGTCGCAAGGCCATGTTGCAGGATATTGCTATTCTTACCGGTGGTCAGGTGGCCTCCGAGGATACCGGTTCCAAACTGGAAAACATGACCCTCGACATGTTGGGTACTGCCAAGCGCATCGTCGTTGACAAAGAAAACACCACCATCGTCGACGGCGCCGGTAAAGGCGATGAAATTAAGGGTCGTGTGAAGCAGATTCGTGCCCAAATTGAAGACAGCACCTCCGATTATGATCGTGAAAAGCTGCAGGAACGTTTGGCCAAGCTGGTTGGCGGAGTGGCCGTCGTTCATGTTGGCGCTGCCACAGAAGTGGAAATGAAAGAAAAGAAAGACCGTGTGGAAGACGCACTCAACGCAACCCGTGCGGCCGTTGAAGAAGGTATCGTTCCCGGCGGCGGCACCGCCCTCATCCGCGTGGCCAAGGCTCTGAATGACATCAAGCCCGCAGACGACGACGAGCTGGCTGGTGTGAACATTATCCGCCGTGCTATTGAGGAACCCCTGCGTCAGATCGCCCACAATGCGGGCTTTGAAGGTTCCATCGTGGTAGAGAAAGTTCGCCAGGGCAAGGATGGATTTGGATTTAACGCTGCTACTGGTGAATACGAGGATCTCATCAAATCCGGCGTTATCGATCCCAAGAAGGTTACCCGCGCGGCCTTGCAGAATGCGGCTTCAGTAGCGGCTCTGCTGTTGACCACCGAGTGCGCCATTGCCGAAAAGCCCGAACCCAAGAAGGATGCTCCAGCCATGCCCGGCGGCGGCATGGACGGCATGGGCGGCATGGGCGGCATGTACTAATCCGTTCTCCTCATAATTCGTGTAACAGACCCCCTGTTTCCTCAGGGGGTCTTGTTTTTAAGATGAGTTATCTCTGATGGCATCTTGCATTCCTTTTAAAATTGTTGGAACGTACTCAAACTAACAACCATGCCCTAATTTTAAAGATGACTCAGTAAAAAATCCTTGACATGAAAGTCGAATTTATTTAATAAAAAACAAGTTGGGTTGTCGTTCAATTGGCAGGACGGCGGATTCTGGCTCCGCTAATCAAGGTTCGAGTCCTTGCAACCCAGCCAGAGGTAATATTGTCCCCATCGTCTAGTCGGCCCAGGACAACGGCCTTTCACGCCGTCAACAGCGGTTCAAATCCGCTTGGGGACGCCAAATGATTCCAAGAGGTTATGAGTAATTCCTCTGCCTCGTCATCCTAGGGGGTTAGCCCCGGGG
>JAGAEE010000145.1 GCA_017613295.1 Desulfovibrio sp.
AGAAACGTCCCCAGATATTGGGTAGTGCCGTGCACGGGACAATGATATCCGGTCGCAATCTGTACAGAAAAACGGGTAGTTGCGCAAAAAAACACGGAGGTACAGCGCGCGTCGTGCCCATATGGTGCAGTTCCACCAGGGCCTCTTCGGCGACGGCGTCAAGGTCCGTAGGACCGGTCAGTGTCAGCATGACGGGGTGAAAGCTGTTGCGATTGAGCCTCCGGGCCAACTCCAGCGTTTGTCGCTGTGTGCCGCCATAGCAGAGATCTTCCATGAGAAACAGAACACGCAAGGGGATTATTCCTCCACAAAACTGAAAATCATCAAGAGGTTCTTTTCTTGTGGCTGGAACGCAAATGCAAGCGCAAGGGCGCGTGTCTGATACCGAATAGCTTGCGCAAGGAACGTTCAAGATAACGCACGTAGCTTTCCGGAATGCGTTCGGCATCACTCACAAAACAGACAAAGGTCGGCGGTTCCGTCTCCGCCTGTGTCAGATAGAAAAATTTGGCTCGAACCCGCTTTACCACAGGAGGCTGATGTCGTGCCAGAACTTCTTCCATGGCACGGTTGAGTTTGGCGGTTGGTATGCGCACCGAGCACTCTTCATGTATCTGCTGGGCCAGTGGCAAAATCCTTTTCAGTCCCGCCCCGGTCTCGGCAGATACGTTCAATACGGGCACATGCGGACAAAATGCCAGTATGTCACCCACGTTTTTTTTCAGCTGCTCCAACGCGTTATGCGGCACAAGATCACACTTGTTTACAAGCACCATAAAGGGCGTCTTGCGCGTATGGAGCAGATCCACAAGACGTTTGTCTTGCTGGCTGACGCCTTCTGTGGCGTCCACCACCAGCAGTGTCACATGCGCCTTCGTGCTTGACTTGATGGACGCGTTCACGGAATAGCGTTCCACACAGTCGGTAATACGCGTGCGACGGCGTATTCCAGCCGTGTCCACAAAAACGTAATCCCGCCCATCACGGGCGAAACGCACGTCAACACTGTCGCGGGTGGTTCCAGCCACTTGCGATACGATCATTCTCTTCTGGCCGGAAATGGCATTGACAAGGGAAGACTTGCCCGCATTTGGGCGGCCGAGCATTGCTAGTCGCAACCCCGGCATGGACGGGAGTTTTTCTTCACAAAGGGATTCGGGCAGCAAGGCTGCCAACGCATCCTCAAGGGCACGGATGTTGTGCCCGTGCTCGGCAGAAACAGCCAAAACATCAAAACCCAGACGGTGAAACTCAAGCTTGTTTTCCTCTTCGTGTTCCGCACCGTCCACTTTATTGACAACGCAAAGCGTGGGTATACCCTTGCGCCGCACATAAGCCGCCAGATGTTCGTCCAACGGCAGCAAACCTTCACGTCCGTCCACCACAAGGGCCACGGCGTCGGCATCATCCAAGGCGACCTCTGTCTGTTTGAGGATGTCGGCCTCAAAGCCACGAAGACCTTCAGGTCCGTCGATGACGGCTGCGTGTGCGTCCAGAGTAATGCCGCCCGTATCCACAATGGCAAAAGGGGGCTTGTCCCTGCGGCGCACCATGCCCTCCATGCGGTCTCGTGTTATGCCCGGCCGATCATGGGTAATTGCCCGATTGCTGCGAACAAGACGGTTAAAAAGCGTGGATTTGCCCACATTGGGTCGACCTACCAGAACGATACAGGGCAAAAAATTGATCATGGCGACGTGTCGTACTTCTCAGGGGGAAAGGAAGGTGATTGGCTTGCAGCTTCATCTTGTACCCTAGCCAGACAAAAGCGATCAAGAACGGTGCCAACAATATAGAGAGTCATTCACCGTTCTTCACCAATACGGCCAGAATACCGACCATGACAAAAAGACTCAGATAATTGCTCCACGGATACCAAAAAGCCTTGAAAGACAGCTCAATGGCAGCTCGCATCCTGGCTGCGCGAAATTTCAGATGAGTCAAGCTGATCATGGCCCAGTTAATCACGAGTGTGACCACCACCAGAGCCATAAGCAAAACCAGGGCCTTGCCAGGCATAAAGTAGTTGGGAAGCACACAGATCAGTGTCGCCCCTGAAGAGACAAGCAGGGCAAATATCGGAACTCCACGTGCATTCACCGTGCTCAGAACTTGTGTTGTCATTCTTTCTTCTCTTCCTGCCCCGGCACATCCTTGGCATCAACAATACGCACACCAAATTCGGCCACTCCCTCAGGCGGGGCGTAAAACAACACCATAAATGGCACATCACCGCCATGAGGTACATTGGTATTATTTGTCAGGATCTCAACCTTATTGTTCAAGAAGGATTCCATCTCCTTCTCGCTCAATACCTGAAGCTGAAACAAAGATAGTTGCACGCCACAGAGTTGCTTTTTCATGACAAGGGGTTTCTGATTCTTGTCGTAAATGGCGGCTTCTACCGTCATCAACTCCTTGGGTTGTGGAAATTCATTAACCACCTTTCCCTCTATAACAAAAACCTTGCCAACTTTTTCATTATCCACGTAATACTGCCGCACATTACGCATGGTCAAGAGCTCGACATTTTTTGCTATCTCCTGCTCTGACCTGACTTTTCCCTTTGTTTCTCCCGAAGATAAATACCACCAGCCACCGGCTGCACAGGCCAAAACCACAAGCAGCAGCAACGCTACCTTGAGAATCGGCTTCTTCGACTTCATAGGAAGATCGGGCAGAGGTCCAGGCACAATTTTTTGCGGCGCGTAGGCAAAAACATTTCTGCACACAGAGCAGCGTAGCTTTACACCCGGCTTTGCCAGCTGATCCGGCAGATTGAAACGGCTTAAACAGTTGGGGCATTTGATTTCCATGCCTGTTTCTCCCGAAAAGACCTGTCTGAACGCGTATCTTCCACCCTACTCGGGGATGATCTCATAAATGCCGGGAAGGGCTCGATACCGCTCGGCATAGTCAAGACCATACCCCACAATAAATCCCTTCTTCAAGGTAAAGCCCACAAAATCCAGAGGGATATCCATTTCACGACGTTCGCCCTTATCCACAAGTGTGGCGAGGCGCAAGCTGCGTACCCTTCGTGCGGCAAATTGTCCCAGCAAAAAACGCATACTGTGCCCGCTGTCCACGATATCTTCAACTATCAGTACATGCTTGTCGCAAAGGTCAATTTCCACATCCTTATTGAAAATAACGTGTTTTGAGGAACTCGATTGCCGCCCATAGCTGGACAAACGCACAAAATCCATCTCCAGATTTTTGTTATGCAAAGAACGTGTCAGATCACTAAAGAACACGACAGCCCCCTTGAGAACACAAACGGCAACCAAGGGTTCGTCACCATATACCGCATCAATCTCTGCGGCCATTTCGTGAACACGGGTGGCGATCTGTTCTTTGGTAAACACGGGTTTCAATTCATTGACACTGATTTCTAAGCCACTGGACATGCCTTTCTCCTGCTCTCAAAAGCTCGTGTGCTATTCCTATCCCAACTGACACTGCAGCGGATCCTCAGTTTTTCAACAATTCATCCAGCATATTGCTCACAGTTTCAGCATCCAGCATGCCCTCCTCCGAAAAGATCCTTTTCCCTTTCTTGTCGTACAGGGCATTGTGGGGAATGCTCGACACTCTGAAAGCCCTGACAAGGTCCTTTCCGGCCATGTAAACGGGATAGGTCATGTGCATTTTCCTCACAAAGGCAGGTACTGCGTGAGGATCCTCGTCGACGGATAGACTGACCACAAGTACGTTGCCGTTATTATATGTTTGGCTGACCGTCACCAATTCAGGAATTTCCATACGGCATGGTGGGCACCATGTGGCAAAAAAATTCACCAATATCACCTTGCCTCTGTTCTTCCCCAACATATCGGTAAACTCCGCCAAATTCAGGGACGGCACAGATTCGGCCGAAGCCGAAGCGGCACAGGTAAGGACAAGACATACAATAAAAGAAGCAGCTAATTTTTTCATGGACAGTCCCGCAATACAAATACCACATTCGTCTATACAAAAGCCTTGGCTACTCTAACAGCACCAACCGCGTCAGCACTATAGGCATCAGCGCCGATGGAATCGGCAAAAGCCTGGGTGACAGCCGCCCCCCCCACCATCACCTTGATGGGCAAACCTCGCTCGTGAATGAGCCTTATGGTATCCTCCATCCGCACCATGGTAGTGGTCATAAGTGCCGAAAGGCCTATGATACGCGCCTTATGCTCAAGGGCGCAAGCTACAATCGCCTCGGCAGGAACATCCTTGCCGGCGTCCACCACGTCAAATCCATGATTGCCCAGCAACAATGACACAATGTTTTTACCAATATCGTGGATGTCTCCCTCCACGGTTGCCATCACCACCACTGGCCGCTTCTCCACACCACGAGACGCTTCCAGCTGAGGCTTAAGATGGGCAAAAGCCATCTGCATGGTTTCTGCCGCACGTATGAGCTGTGGCAAAAAATACTCACGCCGTTCGTACCGCTTTCCCACTTCCGTGATTGCAGGAATCAACGTTTTCTGCACCAGGGCAAAAGGATCGGCCCCTGTGGCAAGGTCGATATCAATCAAAGAAATGATGTGTTCCCTGTCGCCATTGATAACGGCGTCTCCCACGGTCGTTGCCGCAACACTACTGCCTTTGCGCGTCACTACGCTCCCATCACCGGATTTCCAACCGGCATAGGCGTCAATGAAGGTCTCTGCCTGCGGATCGTGTTCACACAGAACGTTCATGGCGTCAACGGCCTCGTGCAGTCGCTGCGCCGAAGGATTGGCAATGCACGATGTCAAGCCTGCCCCCACTGCCATAGAAAGGAAGGTGGCATTGAGCAGATCCCTGGCAGGCAAACCGAATGAGAGGTTTGACAAGCCAAGCGTTGTGGGCAAGCCTTGCGCGTCACACCAACGTATCATTTCCAGGCACTGCCGTGAACTGTCTCCGCTGGAAGACACCGAAAGAGCAAGAATGTCCACCATCACAAGCCTTTGCGAAATGCCAAGACTCACGGCCTTTTCCAGCAGGTTCTCCACAATGCTGATGCGTTCTGTGGCGCTCTGCGGCAGTTGTGTGCCAAGAATGGGGAGCAGAATGAAAGGAGCGCCATAATTCTGGCATAGAGGGCCGAGGATATCCATGCGCCCGGTTTCGCCATTTATGGAATTGATCAGGCAGGACCCGGGACAATACGGAAGGGCTTTGGCCAAAGCCTTGGCATTCGGCGAATCCAGCGATAGAGGCAATTCCATGCGCCCGACAAGACATTTTGCCAATTCTGGCAGCAAGAATGTCTCGTCCACCAGCGGCGCCCCGACGTTCACGTCGAGAACGGCCGCCCCGGCCTCGGCCTGTGCGTCAGCCATGGTCAATGCTGTGTCAAAACACCCTTCCTGCAGTTCACGCGAAAGGGTTTTCTTGCCAGTGGGATTGATGCGCTCACCGATAATAGCCAAGGGCTGTCCCGCAGCAATACGCACCAGCCTTGATCTGCTGGTCAGGCAAATGCCCTTGCGCGTCACCAACGGTGGCTCAACACGTTGAATACCACTTACCGCCTGCGCCAGAGCTGCAATATGCCTAGGTGTGGTTCCACAGCACCCTCCAAGAATCCTGGCTCCCATAGCGGCAAAAGAGGCTGTCTTTTGTGCAAAAGCCTCCGGTCCTAAGGGGAAAACCGTAGCACCATTTTGCAGTTCCGGCAGACCGGCATTGGGTTCGACCATGACAGGACAGGCGCAGACACGCAACAGTTCTTCAACCACAGGACGCATCTGCTCCGGGCCCAGACTGCAGTTGGTACCCACCACGTCCACACTCATATTTTGCATGGTTTCGGCAAAAACCTCAGGACTGGATCCTGTCAGGCTGACGCCCTGTTCATAGGTCATAGAAACCATAATGGGCAAATCGCATACCTGGCGAGTTGCCACCACCGCCGCCCTTGCCTCGGCCAAATCAAACTGGGTCTCAACAAAGATAAGATCCACACCGCCCGCCACAAGACCTCGTATTTGCTCGGCAAAGGCATCGATAAGTTCACCTGGTTCCAGCGGTCCCAAAGGCTTGGCAAACTGCCCAGAAGGGCCCACATCACCAGCGACGAACACCGGCCTCCCGACCTGGTCTGCAACAGTACGCGCAATCTCCGCCATGCGCTTGTTAAAAGAAAAAACATCCAGTTTTTGCGGTAATTTAAACCTATTGCCACCAAAGGTACAGGAGGTCAGCACGTCTGCCCCGGCATCCACATATGCCTTATGGATAGACCTCAAGTTGTCTGGATTTTCCATGCAGAACACCTCGGGACTGACGCCCGCAGGCATACCGGATGTCTGAAGCATGGTTCCCATCGCTCCGTCGAGCAGAAGTGGCCTGCCGAGATCCAGGGCTTGCCGAAATGTCATACTAATCCCGCCCTCTTGTCAGTCTGCACCCAAGGTGAAATAATGACTTTGCCTTCCTTCCAAAATGCCTGTATACTTCACACGATATTACTTGGGGCGCTAAATTTGCATTCCAAGTTTGATGCTCTTTTTAAAAACGTTCCGACGACGTCACCAGTGAAGTTTTTTTCTTACTGAAAAACATTGAAAAAAACAAACAAAAAAACCCTGACCTTTTTTCTGCCCACCCGAAAGGGTCAACACTCTCGACAACGGCACCATGAATACAGCAACGCCCATATCTTCACAAAAAAAAACCTCGCAGTACAACGAAACAGTGTCTTCGTTGCCCGAAGTAGAAATTCTTGACGACTCAACACCCAAATCTACCTATGCCTCCGCGTTGCCAGAGGAGGATGATAGTGTTGTCATTGCCGATGAGGATTTCGCCTCTCTGGCTGAGGCAGAAATCGAAGAGAGTGAGGAACTCCCAGCGCTTCCATTTGCTGAAGACGTTCATGAACAGGATCTGCCGGCGCGTTCCTCCTCACGTCTGCCAGTCGTAGGCGGCCATGATAGTCTACGCCTCTA
>JAGAEE010000146.1 GCA_017613295.1 Desulfovibrio sp.
CTTATGCAAAGGGCACGGCGGGGACGAATCATCAATATCGCATCCGCCTCCGGCCAGGCAGGCGTCGCAGGACAGGCCAATTACAGCGCCGCCAAGGCCGGGCTCATCGGTGCCACCAAGGCGCTGGCCCGTGAACTTGCCAAACGCAACGTTCTGGTCAACGCCGTGGCTCCCGGTTTTATCGCGACCGACATGACAAAGGATCTTCCCCTACAGGACTATCTTCCCCTCATTCCGCAGGGACGATTGGGAACTCCCGAGGACGTGGCGGGCTGCGTCCGTTTCCTCTGCTCGGAGATGGCCAGCTATGTGACAGGGCAAACGATTGCCGTCAACGGCGGCCTGTACATGTAGGGGGGGCATATGCGTGAGGTAGTCATTACCGGAGTGGGTGCGATTTCCGTACTGGGAACCACTCACGAGGACATCGCTGCGGCCCTGTATGAGGGACATTCCGGCATCGTTACCGAGACGTCGCGCCTTGCCGCCGGATTCCGCAGCCCGCTGACAGGAGCAATTCATAATTTTGACGGAAGCCGCTGGCTCAGCCGCAAGCAACGCAAAACCATGCCGGAATGTGCCCAGCAGGCTTTCGCGGCAGCGCGGCAGGCCATAGAACAAGCCTGCCTCGATGACAGGCAGCTGCATGCTTCTGAATGCGGACTGATATTCGGCAATGATTCCACCGTGGGCCCGGCTCTCGCATTGGCCGAATTGCGCCGGGATGCAATGCCGACGACCAGCCTTGGCAGCGGACACATGTTCCAGATCATGAATTCCACTATCACCATGAATCTCGGCGTTCTTCTGGGAATTACCGGAGGTTCCTGGACCGTAAGCGCCGCATGCGCCAGCGGCCTGATGGCCGTGGGCCAGGCGGTTGACGCCATTCGTCTGGGGCGGCAGGATATCGTCATCTGCGGAGGCGCGCAGGAACTGCACGCCGAAGCTGTCAGTGCCTTTGACGGATTGGGCGCATTTTCCGTATGTCCCGATCCGTCGACTGCTTCCCGGCCCTTTGATGCGGCCCGTGACGGTCTGGTGCCCAGCGGCGGCGCGGCGGCATTGGTCTTGGAAGAGGCACAGCATGCCCGGGAGCGTGGTGCGCGAATCCTGGGGCATATACGTGGCTGGGGCTATTCTTCCGACGGATTGGACTTGGCCGTGCCCAGTCCCACAGGCTTGGCACGTGCCATGCAGCTCGCCCTCAAGGATGCCGGCGCATGTCCGCAGGATATTACCGAAATCAACGCCCATGCCACATCCACCCCGGTGGGAGACGCGTCGGAGGCCCGCAATATTCTGCAAGTCTTTGGCGAAGCCTGTCCTCCCGTACTCACGCTCAAGGCACTGACAGGACATGAATTCTGGATGGCAGGCGCGGCACAGATCGTCTATGCCGCGCTCATGGCGGAACGGGGTTTTCGCGCGGGCTCTCCTCGCTTTGACCACGGTGACGAAATAACGGCATCTATTCCGGTACTCCGGCGCAGCGACAACATTCCACCGCGTCTAATGCTGTGCAACGCTGCAGGTTTTGGCGGCAGCAACGTCAGCATGGTTGTGCAGTTTTCATGAGTACGCTGGTTATCGGTTCCGGCATTACGGGCATGGCGGCGGCGCTGCTTCTTGCCCTGCAGGGAGAGGAAACAGCCATCCTTGAAGCCGCTCCTGTGCCCGCTCCTCTTCTGAGAGGCTTCGAGCGTGATGGCCTGCACTTTGATACCGGCTTTCACTGTGGAGCAGGATTGCGCCGGGGCGGACTCCTGCGATTGTGGCTGCGTGCCCTGGGAATTATGGATTTTCTCGACGAGGCATCCTTTTTCCCCATACAGGAAGAGTTCCGCTTTTCACCTGGTGTCACTGATGCGGCCACCGCCGCAGTGACACGCTTTCCCGCGCAGTTTGACGAACTTGCCGCCACAGTGACAGAGCAATTCGGCGCGCAAGCATCTCAAAATTTTCTAGAACTTGTTCGGGACATGTTTGCCGTCCTGCAGCATTCACCCTATACCACCCCCCATCGTGATATTCCGCTGGCCTTCTCCTGGGGGCAAAGCCCCTCTCTGCACGATACACTTGCAGCGGCACGTCTTCCCCTGCAACTCTCCCGCATGACGCAAGCACGCTGTGCCTTTTACGGCATCGAGCCCCGCAGGGCCAGTTTTCACGAATTCTCTTTTGTTGGAGGCCTGTACTTTGATTCCTGCCACGGGATAAGCGGAGGCGGCAAAACGTTGCGGCAGGCTGCCCTCAAAGCTCTGGAACAGGCGGGTGTTTCCGTGCGCTGCAATGCCCGCGTCGCCCGTATCACACACACGGACAATCATGTCAGTGGCGTAGAACTAATCAGCGGCGAGCATATCACCTGCACACGCTGCATCTTTACCGGGCATCCCGGACAGTTGAGACATCTCATGGACGCAGGCGCCATGCGGCCCGCATTTTTTCGTCATATCGGGGAGATGCGCGACAGCATGCAGGCCTTTCTCCTCTTCGGTTCAACCAATAAACCCTTCCTGCACCACAAGACTCTGTATATCATGCCCCCCAGCTCGGAGGAGACACGTGAGAAGCTCGCGCCACTGGAGAGCCGGCATCCCCTCATCTATCTGTGCTGTGATGAAACCCAGCAGAATGGGCGTTTCCCGGTCGTGGCCGTAAGCCCAACAGCACACAGCTTTCCCGAAGGGGATCCCCAGCCTCGGCCGGAGGCCTACTCCCTCTGGAAACAAAAAGCCTCCGCCCGCATGCTGGAATACATCCGCACCCGTGTGCCGGAACTGGACGACCTTGTGCTGCTGGATGTCGCCACTCCCTTAAGCCTGCGCCACTGGATTGCCGGAAGCAGCGGTTCCCTCTACGGCCTGGCGCACGATACCGAAACACTGGCACTCTTTCCATCCACGCGCCTGGAACACTTCTTTCTCGCGGGGCAACATGTTCTTCTGCCGGGCATATTGGGCGGCATTATCAGTGCAGCGCTGGCGGTGGGCTTCGCCACCAGCCACGACGCTGTTCTGCAAGGATTCAGGCAATGCGCAAACAACGAGTAGTCATTACGGGCATGGGAGCCGTTTCCCCCTACGGCGAAGGCTGTCATCTCCTGATGGAGGAGTTGAACAAAGGACGTTGCGCCATTGCCTCCTTTGATCCCCGGGAGGTCAGCGGCCTGTCCTGCCGTGTGGCGGGACGTGTGCCGCCGCTGGATCCCCGGCGCATCAGCCGCGAACTGCGCCGCACCATGTCGCCCATGTCCCAGCATGCCACC
>JAGAEE010000147.1 GCA_017613295.1 Desulfovibrio sp.
GAGGAAACAGGTGAAGACTGATACACAAAGGCTTATATGAACGAAAGATATCATCTTCTTGATTTTGCAAAGTTCGTCTTTATATTCGGAGTTATCTTCGTTCATTTTGAATGGCCGGCTGGCATGCCCCCTTCGCCGGAACACATGCGCACGGGCATATGACACTGTTCATTGAGGTAGGCACAGGCTAGGGCAATGGCCTCCCAGGCCCGTGTGGAAAGCGCTCCGATGCTCATGTCGCTGAACAAGAGGGGGTAAATCCAACGTACGGGCGGCGTGGAAGAAGTGAGCTTCAGCTTTTCCCCCTCTACGCGCAGTGGCAGTTCCCTCACGGGCAACACGCGGCCCAGGGGGGCACGCAGGTCAAAAGTGTGTCGCTCCGAGTCCAGTGCCGGATCCGTCATCTGGCTGATGCGCCCGACCACCAGTTTGTCCAAGGTACGCGACGGGTTCAGGTTGCTACGGCCTCCGCGTTTCAAAGGGCCGTCGATCCTAGCCAGCAGGGGAAATCGGTTATCTGGATTCCGTACCGGTTGGACGGCGTCCTGTGGACAAACCTTGCGGCACATGCCGCACCCCGTACAAACGTATTTCATATCGGCGCGCTGACGCAAAGCCACACCACGCACGCCCCCACCCCGCGAGGGCACAAAGTGAATGGCGTCTGCCGTGCAGGTCGCCGCGCACATGCCGCACAGCACGCATTTGTCCTGCCGCCAGGTCACCATCCACGGCAGGTCATTACAACTCACATCCTGCACGCTCACTGTCGCCATTGCCGTACCTCCAGCTGGTTGTCGATGACCACCATATCGCGGCCGCCGGGATAAATGTCCTTGCCTGTGTCGCGATCGGGCAGAATGGCGTTGAGACCGCAAACTTCAGAAGTTATGGCCGCCATGCCATCGTCCCGCCCCACAACCACGGGGCGCAGTTTCTTGGCGTCACAACAGGCAATCATACGGCCGTCGGGCAAAAGCGCGATGAGGGCGTTAGGGCCGTTGATTTCCAAATGAGCCAACGATTCACGCACACAAACCAGGGCCTCCCTGTCCTGGCGTTCACTCATAGCGGCCAGAGGCAAAGGCGTGATGACATGCTTGTAATAGGGCAAGGGCCATCGCAATTCATGCAAAACATAATGTAATGTGTACAGCAGGCATTGAGAATCGGATTCAAATCCTACGTATCCACGGTGCAAGGGTTTCTGAAAATCTCTGTTGCGGGAAAAAAAGGTATTTTCCCCGTTGGCGCAGAGAGTGTATCCCTGAAGAAAAAATGGATGTGCCGCATAGCGTACGATGGCATAATTGGTGTTCTGACGACACTGGGTCACAATGTTGCGCGCCACAAGACGGCCATTCTCCTCCCACAGACGAAAATAGACGGCAATGTCTGCGGGATCGCCAATTTCCTTGAGTGTCAGCACGTCAGGCCAAAAGGAATAGACATACCCTTCGTCAGGAGCTCCATCCCTTCCTGTCAGCAGGCGGCGCAGGGACAATCGCGTGTCCAACAGCAGATCTTCCCGCTCTTCTCGGGTACGATAACGGTAGATTTCAGGATAGTCGTAGTTACGAAAAACATAACGGGGCATGGCCGCAACATTCAGATCAGGACGCTTGTCCACATCTGGAGCCCATTGGGCCATCTGAACGAACCCGTGCTCCTCCATGTAAGCGTTGACCAGCTGTTCGCCCCTGGCCGTACACGCCAAGGACAATAGTGGTTTGTCCTTGTAATGAGCAAACACGCCGTCAAGGTCCTGCATGACCATGGCGAAGCCGGAATTGTCATGCCCCTCCTGCTGTGGCAACATCAGTTGCAGCGCCCGGGATGGGGAAACGGGCGTAAGACTCTTTATGGCTCCGATTCTGCACATAGCATCGCCTGTCAATAACGGTTAAAGGGTAACAGTAGCCAGTCGCTGCAGGGCCTCTTCCGTGTCGTCCGGGGTACCAAAAGCGGTGAGGCGCACAAAACCCTCGCCGGCGACGCCAAAGCCCGCGCCAGGAGTGCAAACCAGGGCCGCCCTGGCAAGCAGAAGGTCGAAAAATTCCCATGAGGTCATGCCGTGCGGCGTCGCGACCCAGAGGTAGGGTGCGTTCACACCGCCAAAAACGGTCAAGCCCATCTGCTGCAAGGCGTCGACAATTCGTCGTGCATTTTCGTGACAGGCCTCCACGTCTGCCATCACCTGTACCCGACCTTCGGGAGTATACACAGACTCGGCGGCGCGTTGCACAATATAAGGGCAGCCATTGTACTTGGTGGTTTGCCGTCGATTCCATAGTTCGCGTAAAGGCACACGCCCCCCCTTGCCGTCAACGGCGGTCACGTCGCGAGGCACCACAGTATAGGCGCAGCGCAGCCCCGTGAATCCCGCCGTTTTTGAAAAACTGCGAAATTCCACGGCCACCTCACGCGCGCCCTCAATCTCATAGATGCTGTGCGGAATTCCCTGATCCGTGATAAAGGCCTCGTAGGCGGAATCATACAGGATGACACAACCATGATGACGGGCATAATCCACCCATTCCTGCAAGGCGTGTCTGGACAGGGCCATGCCCGTGGGATTATTGGGCGAACAGATATAAATGATATCGGGCCGAGTTTCAGGGAAATCGGGCACAAAGGCATTTTCTCTGGTACACGGCAGGTACACGAGGCGCTGCCACCGGGCGTTCTGATATTCACCGGCACGTCCGGCCATGACGTTGGAATCCACATAGACAGGATAGACAGGATCCATCACGGCCACCACGCTGTCCTGCGAAAACAGCTCCTGAAAATTGCCCAAGTCTGATTTGGCACCATCACTGATAAATATTTCGTCAGAAGAGACATCCAAACCATGAGCGGTGTAGTCGTACGCGGCAATGGCCTCTCGCAAAAAGGGATAACCCTGCTCCGGCCCGTAACCGTGAAACGTGGCCGCATGCCCCATCTCTTCCACTGCCTTGTGCAATGCCGCTATGACCGCCGGAACCAGAGGACGCGTGACGTCTCCTATACCCAGACTGATGACGCGACGCCCGGGATTGGCCTTCTGGTAAGCTTTGACCTTACGGGCAATCTCCGTAAAAAGATACGTGCGTTGAAGCTCCAGAAAATGACGATTGACACTGGCCATGCTACTCATCCTCTTGATAGTATACGCCGTCGAAAACCGTGGTGGCCTTCCCGGTCATAAAAACGTGATTGGAAGACGTTTCCCACTGAATATGCAAAACCCCGCCTCTCAATTCCACATCAATGTCATTTTCTGTCAGACCATTGCACCGGCAGGCCACAGCCACAGCACAGGCACCCGTGCCACAAGCCAGTGTTTCTCCCGCGCCGCGTTCCCAAACCCGCATTCGCACACGGTGACGATCACACACCTCGACAAATTCCGTATTGACCCGCTGAGGGAAAAGACGATGGCACTCAAATTTCGGCCCTATTGAACACAGGTCCAGCCCATCAATGTCAGGAAGGAAAATAACCGCATGAGGATTGCCCATGGAAACGGCGGTCACGGACCAGATAACACCGTCTATCTCCACAGGCCAGGCTACAAAGCTGGAGGTTTCTCCGCCGTCCTGTATCAAGACGGGAATGTGGGCTGGCGTCAGGTCCGGTTCTCCCATGTCCACCATTGCTGCATGAATTGTCTTCTCCTGGCGCAAAAGCTCCACACGTTTGATTCCGGCTCGGGTTTCCACATTCACAACATCACTGGAGGCCAGACCACGTTCTCGGGCGTACTTGCCTACGCATCGAACAGCGTTACCGCACATCTCGGCTTCTGAGCCGTCGGCATTGAACATACGCATACGTACGTCCGCCGTTAAGGAGGGGAGAATCATTACAAGCCCGTCTGAGCCAACGCCAAAATGACGATCACTTATGCGTCTGGCCAGAGTTACGGGATCAGCGACATTTTCTTCAAATCCGTTGATATAGACATAATCATTGCCTAATCCTTGCATTTTTGTAAATTTTATAGAGTTTGGCATGCCCTCTTCCTCCACGCGGTCAGCCTGACAGAACACAAGGCCAACATGACAAGACAGAGCCGATGGCATGGCGCAGATAGCAGAAGATATGCCAAATGTGACAAAATGGTAAAAATTTTTAGATAATTATACGAAATTTAAGAGGAAATTGTTTTAAAGAAGAGGGAAGATTGTGTACTTTTGCTTGGAATTAGCCTATATTTTCTACAAAAATGTGAATAAATACCCTCCTGCGTTGCTCTTTTGAATCGATGGCAGCTCTTCATTTTTAAACATGTTTAAATTTCAATCCGTTGTGATATTGCTAATAATCTACATATTTGTAATTTTATGGGCACTATTGGGCAGACGACAAACTACTCCGATGAGAATACACGAAGCTCACCCGTTGTTATCAAAGTGATTTGCCGTATAATCAATGCCCGCCTTCCGTGCCTGTTCGCCCTGTATTCGCCTCATGATGCGATAGATACGGCCATCCTTGCGAAAAATGGCACCCGTCTGCTTGAAGTGAAAGGATACTCCGGCAGCAACGCATTGACTTCGAATGTGGCACACCCAAGTATAGTCACAAATGCGCGCCTTGGAACCGGATTCTCCACCTACGATCACCTGTTCACACCATGAGGAGAAATCGTCGCCAAAATTTATGTCTCCCAGTAACGGTTCACATATGATACCCCTATGAGGCAAAGGCAAATCACGCAACAAGGGCAATCGTTCATCGGCCCGGCGCTGGTTCTCCATGGTGCAATAAATGATAACATTACCGTACCCGGCTCCCCAGTCTCCAGGCAAATTTTGTGCGATTCGCTCAGGGCGTTTTGTGACAATAAAGAAGGAAAGATCGCCACGCTCTCGCATCATCTGCCAGGCTTCACCTCGCCAGGCGTCGGCCTCTTCAATAAAAAAATCCGACGTAAAACACGTCATCATCTCTGTGCCTGACGGTATCTTGTACTGCATTCTTCTGTTTCGGCGAACTGGCAGATTGAAGGATGCCGTCTTACGAACGTAGTTACTGTCAATACCGTTTTGCGCATCACGTCTAAAGACATAACAATTCTGACATCCCTCACTTTTTCTATGACAACCGTGCCACAAATTCCATATCTGTGAGGTTTGAATAGGCGTCATACAAGCCCTCAATATGTTTCAATCCACATGCTTCAGCCCGTATACCGAAGGCGTCCACTCGCGCAAGAGCGTCCTCGACCTCAACGTTGGGCAAAGTATGCGTAATATCGGACGCAGATCATTCTTGCATCTGCGCCAGCATCTTGATAAATACAAAAAAGTTTCCTCATTGCTCAACACGAAAGCCAACGCAATGCCAAATCCGATAGTCTTTTCGCGTAACAAGATCCTCTTTCTTTTCTTCGCGTCCATCTTCCTCTGCTTTCTTGCGACGACAGCGATCTCTCTCCATTCCCTCTCAAAGGTCATAGACGCAAACGACCAGAACGAGGCACGCCTGGTTTCCACGACCATACACTCCCACATACGCGAGTTTCTCTCCACGCATATCTCCGCAGCAAAGACCATGGCGGAAGATTTCTTCCTCAAGAAATCCCTCCATGAAGATGCCGCAAAACCCCTCATGGAGCCCGGGGTGCCGGAGCAGACGCTTTACCTGAGCGGGTTCGTGCGCACCACCGGCATCGACACGGCCTACATCGTTTCAGACGCGACCCATCGCTATTTCTCCCACCGAGGCCTGCACAAGGTGATTGACCCTGGCGACGCTGAAAACCCCGCCCACGAACACGACACATGGTACCCGGCCTTCATTGAAACGGGGATGAGCCGCAACATACAGATTGACATAAATCCCGATGAGGGCGACGAATGGACCCTTTTCTTCAACAACCGCATAGACGATGACGACGGCACGCTTCTCGGCGTCTGCGGCGTGGGCATAAGGATGGCTCGCCTGCAATCACTCCTGCGCGACCTTGAAAAAAGGTATGGCGTCGAGATACGCATTGTGAACGACGCGGATACCTCGCAAATCGACAGCCAGCACGTCCTCATCGACAAGCGCTACCTCACCCTCACGGAAAGCGTCGCCCCCCCGAAGCCAATGACCTTTCACAGC
>JAGAEE010000148.1 GCA_017613295.1 Desulfovibrio sp.
AGTGCGGGAGGCATGCCGCAAAGCCATGGCGGCAGCCAGCGCTGAAGGGGCCGAACTGGTGGATGTCAGCCTGCCACATACGGCCGCGGCCATTGCCACCTACTATATTATTGCCATGGCCGAAGCCAGCTCCAACCTGGCGCGTTATGATGGTGTGCGCTACGGGCGCCGCGCCGAACACATCAATGCCCTTGAAGATCTTTACGTACGGTCGCGCTCGGAAGGCTTTGGGCAGGAAGTGAAACGCCGCATCATGCTGGGGGCCTATGTTCTTTCCTCCGGCTACTATGATGCTTACTTCCGCAAGGCCGCACAAGTGCGACGCCTTATCCGTGACGAGTACCTTGCAGCCCTTGACCAGTGTGACGCCCTGTGGACGCCGGTTTCTCCCGTTACTGCCTGGGAGATTGGCAGCCATGCTGACGACCCTCTTCAAATGTATCTCATGGATGCCTATACCCTCTCCCTCAATCTGGCGGGCTTACCAGGGCTGTCCATGCCTGTGGGATTGGGCGCACAAAGTCATCTCCCCGTGGGCATGCAGCTCATCGGCAAGGCTTTTGCCGAAGCGCAACTGTTTTCTCTCGGCCGTGCGATGGAACAGCTCTTCCCACCTCTGGCCGTGCCCGCCATGTAGCAGCCCCCTGGCAGTCACTCTGCTGGTGACTGCCAGGTTCCTCAGAATTCTTCAGATGTGCCCAAGGCAAACAAGGCACCGTTGGGCACTCCGGCAAATTCACGATTGCCATAAACCAAGGCCTGTCGCCGTATACGCATGCAGGGCCAGGGGCCGAATTCCGCCCCCAGGGCTCGCAGCAAGGCGACGGCCGTGGGCGTGACGGTTTCTCCCGCCACCGGAAAGGGACGCACTGGGAGGCCTTCAAGCAATTCCAGCACGGCTGGCGCTGGCAGGGGAATCACCCCATGCGCACACTCAATACTGCCGTCCGACAACGGTAAAGGGCTGACCACAAGCCTCAGCGGAGCAAGTCTGGCATAAAGCTCGCAAGTCAGGCATGTGTCCAAAATGCTGTCCAAAGCTCCAACTTCGTGAAAGTGTACTTCCTTTGGATCCAGACCGTGTACCCTGCCCTCAGCCTCCGCCAACAGAGTGAAGCTCAACAGGGACAAACGTTTGCCTTCCTCGCTCAAACCGCTTCCAAGGATAATATCTTTCACGTCTGACAGGGAACGGTGCTCGTGTTGGGAGGGCAGATTCACCTCGACATGCCAACCTCCAACATGCCCAACCTCCTTGCGGACCAATCGCACTCTGCCAACCAGTTCCGGCATGACAGCCCCAAGTTGCCCGTCAAGAGATTCTCCCTCAACGCCGGTCAGGCGTAATAATCCGGCGAGAAACATGTCCCCTGAAATCCCGGAATACAGGCGAATGGTCACGACACGATCGCCAGCCAACCCTGCCTTCCCTTGTTCAGCCATCGCGTGTGTGGTATCCGGTGAAAGATCTGGGCCGCCTGAAACGCGGTCATGTCCATGCACGCCACAAGCATGCTCACTGAGAACGAGTCCACCCACTGTCTCTTCCATGTTTCCCTACCTTTACAAGCGGCCCGAACCCAACGTAGCGTCCTTGGATATCCGTGATTCCCACGGCAAAAACTTATGGGGACAAAGCGCCTTGAAATTTTATACCGAACGGTTTTTTTACTGTTATGCAGCATTGCCTTTCTGAAAATACCACGTTCAGGCAAGACAAAACTCCTGCCAGCCGTACCATGGGCATAGTCTCTGTTTTGCCATAGCACATATCGGACTTTTTGAGAGATTTGACGATTCCCAACCTCCATTGGATTTACATTATGTCATTTTTGTATATGTTTCTAAGCAGCTATGCAAGGTACTCTTTTCAAGGTATAACATAGCACTGTTTATGGATTTCTAGATAATTATTAGATTTTTTTAGAATTTTTACAGATTTTACATTTCATATTGATGAGCATAGACTCTTTATGAGAGAGTTCTGTAATGAAACAGCTTCGAGAGGCACAAGACAATTCAACACGACCCGAGAGCGATAACGCCTCCAGCTGTCTGCACCCTTTGTCCAAAAGTCTCCTTCCCCCGTGTCTTTCTGTCGCTGCCATCATAGCCTGCATCGTCGCCGTGGCAATCTATTTCCTAGGTTTACGTGTTGGCAATACGGAAGTTGTAAAGATATCGGTGATAATGGCGTTATTTGTGTTTGTGGTCACGGCGACACTGCTGCTGTTTTTTGCCCGCAGATGGCTACAGCGGCGAATTCTCGCTCCCATTGCGATGCTGAAAGCCTCAACAGACAGCGTTACCAAGCAGGCAGAGAATCAAGCCTCTGTGGCCAAGGTAGCGTCACTTCTGCTCTTTGACCTTCAGCTTCGGCATACCGGTGACGAAATTGAAGCCCTGTCCCTCTCCGTTCGCCGCATGTGCGAGGAGCTTCACTGCTACACAGCCAATCTTGTCACGGCAAGTCAGCAGAGGACCTCACTGCTCTCGCTCCTTAAAAAGGCGGGCCAGCAACGGATTTCCATGCTTTCTCTTCTCCGGAAAATGGACCTGCTTGCCTACAGGGACGCACTGACAGGCGCTGGCAACAAGGCGGCCTATGACAAAGTTGTGCCACGTCTGGAATGGCAAATGCGCAGTGGCATTGCAAGATACGCCATCATCCTTGCCGATCTCAACTACCTGAAAAGGATCAACGACACTTATGGGCATGAAAAGGGCAACTACTATATCAAGAAAATGCACGCCGTATTGGCTGCGGCCTTCACGGAATCGCCTATTTTTCGCATTGGCGGAGATGAGTTCGTTATTGTAGCCGAAGGTCACGACTACGATGAAGCAACAGCCATTATTGCGGCCCTGAAGATAACTATGAAAAACATGGAGGCTGACACGTCGTTACAGCCGTGGGAAAAGGTCTCCACAGCCATAGGAATTGCCGTCTACATGCCTGGCAAACATGCCAGCGTTGAAAAGGTGTTCAAGCTAGCCGACCAGGCCATGTATGAGGACAAACGCGCCATGCGGGCCTGCCGCTAACCAGCGGAATGGTTCAGACATGGCCCAGGGCATGACGAAGGGCGCCATAGCTCCCCCGACCAGCCGACGTTCTCTATTCTTTATCTTCCGCCCCTTTGGATGATGCCTGATCAGAGATTGTAGACACAGACAGCTGCCAGCGTGTCAAAGCGTTCATGATGCAGCGTCGAGCATCCTTGGAGACCTTGTACAGGTGTTCCAGTGTTGTCCCCATGTCGCTGCGGGCCGTATGCCCAGCCGAAGGGCAGGCATTATTCCACACGGGCAGAGCCCATCGTCTGGCTGCCTTGAGAATGGTTTTCTTTTCAATGAGCAAAAGAGGGCGGATAAGCCGCAACTGGCCCTTAAAAAAGGCTTCGTTCATGCTCATGCCGTCTACCCTGCCGTTACGGCACAAATTCAGAAAAAAGGTATGTACCAGATCGTCGGCATTGTGTCCCAGCGCCAGATGAGTCAAGCCGTATTGGGCGCATAATTCGAACAGACGCTTGCGCCGCAGCCAGGAACAGCGAAAACAGGCGGAACGGCGATCATTCTTTTGGGAGTGGGCGTCGGGCCCATACGTGGTCAGTTCCACATGTCCGGCAATGCCCCTGTCTGCCAGCCAGGGCAATAAGGCCTCGTGACTGTGGAGCTCAAAACCCGGATTGAGATGCAGGGCCATGATCTCAAAATGAAAGGGAACGGTACGCTGACGCAGCCTCAGACACTGCAGGAGCACAAAGCTGTCCACGCCGCCTGAGACGGCCACGCCGATACGGCAGCCTGGCCAAAGCATGCCCGCCATGTGCATGGCCTTCCCGACACCCTTGACACAGACCTCCTGGGCAAAAGAGAGATTTTCTCTGCTCACGTTATGCTCTTCCTTTGTTGCCTTACAAATACCTTGCATGGCAATGAATGACAAAAATATCAGTGCATACTGGTCAAATACTCTTTTCAGCTCCTCAGAGAAATCCTTGACACCCAGTTACCGGCAATATATATATTCATGTTTCAAGTGACAGTTATGAAATGAGAGCGTGCGCCCAATCCTTACATCCGGGTGACATCTTTCTGGATTTGTTTGCCAGCCCACTTGCGACCTCAGCGCCGCACACAGCAACGGAGGCATCATGGCCCGTATTACCGTGGAAGATTGTCAGGAACGCGTGGACAACCGCTTTTTGCTGGTGCAGATGGCTATCAAACGCGTACACCAGTACCGCGAAGGCTATGAGCCGCTGCTGGAGACACGCAACAAAGAGACCGTGACCGCCCTGAGAGAAATTGCCGCTGGCAAGGTCATGCCCGACGACCTCAGCTTATACATTCCCCTGCCAGGGCAGGAACTTCCCGCCACAGCTGCCAAATAGTCATAGTCATCGATTCCCCTGAACTGCCGCAGGTTTTCTGCATCTGTTCACCTGCCGCCACAAGAGGCACAAACCTTTCAAAAAGCCGCTAAAACCGGAAGACTGCCGGGAGCATCATGGAACGCGATTATTACGAAGTGCTGGGCGTCAGCCGCGAAGCGACAGAAGACGAAATCAAAAGGGCCTACCGCAAGATGGCCCTCAAATATCATCCTGACCACAATCCCGGCAACAAGGAAGCCGAACAAAAATTCAAGGAAGCCGCTGAAGCGTACGACGTACTGCGCGACCCGGAAAAACGCGCACGGTACGACCGTTTCGGACACGCCGGTGTTCAGGGCGGAAGTGGCGGTTTTGGCAGTGCAGAAGACATCTTCTCCCATTTCAGCGATATTTTCGGAGATCTTTTTGGTTTTGCCACAGCCGGTGGACACGGTTCCCGCGCCATGGCCGGTGCCGATCTGCGCTACAATCTGTCCGTCACCTTCGATCAGGCCGCCAAAGGGGCGGAGATCACCATCAAGCTGCCAAAGCATGTTTCCTGCCCTGAATGTAAGGGGAGCGGGGCCGCACCTGGCAGCAAGGCAGAGAGTTGCCGCCACTGCAACGGCACGGGACAGGTACGCCGCTCACAGGGGTTTTTCCAGATAGCCATGCCATGTCCCATTTGCCAGGGGTCAGGGCGTGTCATCAGCAAACCCTGTCCCAAATGCAAGGGAGAGGGAATCGTTACCGACACGCGTGAACTGGTGGTGCGCGTCCCCGCTGGTGTGGATACCGGAACACGCCTGCGCGTGCGTGGAGAAGGCGAACCAGGCACTCATGGAGGGCCTCCCGGCGATTTGTACGTGGTGCTCTCGGTGGAACAGGACAAACGGTGGCAACGTCAGGGGCAGGATCTCGTGCATACGCTGGAGATCAGCTTTGTCCAAGCCGCCCTTGGTCACCGTGCCGAAGTGCCAGGCCTTGACGGTCCACTGCCTCTCGAAATACCCAAAGGCATACAGAGCGGCTCATTGTTGCGTCTGTCCGGCGAAGGCATGCCGTATCCGGGCCGCAAGGCTCGTGGTGACATGCTGGTGGAAGTACGGGTGCTTACCCCAACGAAACTCTCCGCCCGACAGGAAGAGCTGCTGCGCGAATTTGAAAAAGAAGGCGAACAGGGCCCGCTGGAAAAAGTCAAGAAGGCTGCCAAGAAAATCGGCAAGGCCATGGGCATAGATTAGCCTTTCTGAAAAAAACATTTACAAAGGGCCGATCAGCAATGGTCGGCTTTTCCCTTTGGTAGGCGAGCTAACCCTCGGAAGATTCTCTATGGTCCATTGGGGCTGTTTGCGCGGGTTTCAGCGAGTGCATGTTGATTTGCTGCGGACCATCGGTATTCTGTGGCACCTGCAGTCCCACCCGGGCCTCGTGGTTGATGATGATGGGGCCGGTCAGATTAAGAGCCGCATCTTCGGGTGAACCTGCCGGAATGGACACCGTCACCAGCACGGCCGCCTGTTCCAGACTTTCAATACGCAGAAGCTGTTTTTCCGCCGCTCCCAGAGAGGGACTGAACGTCTCCTTGTCAAGAAAGCTGTAAGGGTCCGCCACCAGCAGACCCACCACGGGGGTATTCACGCTCTGCAGGATCAACAGGGGAGCCTCGGGACGGATTTGCAGCAGGATGAATTCCCGCTCCTGCTCAAAACCGGCCAGCCCCTGGGGGAAATGCACAATCTTGTCACTGTCGATACGCCGCCGCCCAAGGCGGGTGTCTATTTCTCGTTCTGTGTTCCGTTCCATAATTCGGCAGCCACCATGAGGTCGTTGTTACTGGTTTCAAGAGCGCGGCGGTTCTCTTCAACAACTTTTCTGTAAACTTCCTCGCGATACACCGTGGTATCGCTGGGCACATCCAGGCCAAGCTTGACCTGTTTGCCCTGCATTCCCAGAACGGTTATGCGTATCTTGTCGCCTAGGTACACACTCTCTCCCGGGCGTCGCGTCAGTATCAGCATATCTGCTTCCGTACCATGTTTGCGGTCAATGTTTCATTTCGTTTTCGCCCGTGCGGGCAGCGGCCGGCATGGCTCCTTTACAGACATCATATGAAATTGGACAAATTCAACTGCATAATCTTCGAAGAGGATTGGAGCACGGTCTGGTATGTCAGCTGCTGTTGCGTAAGCTTACTCAGTAGTTCGGTCAAGTCAATGTCTTCAATATAACTTAAACGTTCCTGCTGGTCCACCTTTTGGAAGCTCAAAACGTCGGCAACCGTGTTGACACGGTTTTCCAGCCCGCCAATGCGGGCACATTCGGTGAGGATATGATTCTGCACGGACTCTATTCTGGCCAGGGTCCGCTGGCAGCCTTCCTGGTTGTTGTTTTCAAGATAGGCGATGAAATCCCCAACCATGCCGAACAAATCCTCATCGGCGGGCAGTTCCGGCTTGCCGTCATATTCGCCTCCGAAGATGTCCTTGCCCACATTGTTGACGGAAATGTAGGTGCCCTTCATGATTTCCAGATTCAGATCGGCCCGATGGGGACGAATGAGTATCTGCGTGCCCTTTTCCACAGAGGCAGCGCTGCTCTCCAGATCTATATAGCCGCCGGGCACGGGCAAGTGCAGGGTGCCACTTCCCGTTGTGGCGGCAGTCGCCGTCACCCAGGTGGAACCGCTGTCCGTACTGTAGGAATAGCTGACAGTGCTGTCCGTGGTGGAGAGATCGGCCGTACTGTCCATGCGCACCAGCATGTTGTTGCCAAAGGTGCCGGCAGCCTTTGCAGAGACACCTTCGGCTCCCATAATCGATATCTCC
>JAGAEE010000149.1 GCA_017613295.1 Desulfovibrio sp.
AACTCCATTTCGACCGGATTTTGACATCAACTGTAACATTTCCTGTCGAAAAAGATACAGTATTTCGACAAATATATCAATATATTTCAAAAGGTTATCAATTTTTTAAGGGGTAACTAGGTATCGGGGATATCCCGCCAAAGATTATGACGCCCTTTCTGCTGATCTCTTCAGAATTTTCTTTCATTATCGGGGGCGTGGCAATCCTATGCCTCATGGGGAGTTAGGATGTGGCATCGGCCTGACGGTAAATGCCTCCATATCCGACGCGAGTTTGCTTTTGAGCGCTGTGGCACGCGCTGTTTCAAGCATGATCATGTCCACCTGGCGAGTATGAATGAGGAGATATCCCAGTAGGCGCGTCTTGTATAGTATTTCCTCCGCAGGATAGTCTTCGGCTATGTCAAAAAGAGAATCTTCCTTCACATCGACACGAAAGCCATGATCCTCCAGCAGGTCGGCTACCATTCGGGCGCGCAGAGAGCGGCGCTGGCAGTCTGCGGCCCCTCCCTTAAACTGGAAACTGACGAAATTCTCATGGTTACTGGCCGCAGCAAGACACTCAACAGTACAAAAATGGTAACCATAACGGGCTTGAAGTATCATATATGTGTCAGATATGATAAAAAAGTTCTTCGAAGCCATCACATTTGGTGCGGTACTCTCCAGATCGGGGTTCATGGTACTTTGCAGCATGACGCTCATAAATCCCGCAGCACTGGCGGCTGGTGGCCCTGCCCAGGGCACGGCGACCATGCCATCCCACAAAGCCAGCATAGGCGCACTCGAAATGTCCGAGATATCCACCACTGATCTTGAGATATGTCGCGCAAAGCCCCCTCCCATGTCGACAACCCAGTACTGTAACTTGGTGCCGGCCTTGAGCTGCTTGCCGAGGCTCTGACTCACTGAATCCGCATCGAACATGAGCGCCACGGATTTTTCGTGGCAATAGCGCGTAATATCATGCAATGTTTCACAATATTCAGGAGAAAAACGTGGCGATTCTGGATCAAGCAAATTGAGGGGTACCATGTGCCGAGACAATTCTTCAAGGCGCTGATACACGGGGCTGCCCTTCATGAGATTGGGTGGCGTTACGAGTCCTGCGGCGAGAGACTTATGCCTTCCTGCAAAAACCGTGCAGCTTTGAGCGTCCAACGTGACCTCTCCAACGCCGTCCAGCTTGGCACAAGCGTCCTTCACACCGAATAAGGCGGGCAACCGGTATTCCCGTGCCACGGAGGCAAGATGCCCTGCCATACCACCGGTCTCGCTCACCATGCCTGCAGCACGCGAAAGCAAAGGCGCCCATCGTGGCATGGCCCGTTCCACGACAAGAATGCCCCCCTGAGGGAAGGAAAGCATATCCGCTTCCTTACGAGCCACGAACACCGGCCCTGAGCCCACGCCAGGGCTGACGGCCACACCGCCGACAGAAAGAGGCACAAGGTTGTCCCCGCCGCCATGGTCATCGTGACAGATTTCCTGTTCGGCCTGTTCCGTCGGGATGGGTGATTTTTGTTCAGGGGCAGCGTCCGACGCACGCAAAGGACGACTCTGCAAAACGCAAATACGACCGGTATGCGCATTGAGGGCCCATTCTACATCCTGGGCTTCGTTATAGTATTCCTCCAGAGCCAATGCCACCTGTGCTAATGCCATAGCCTGTGCCTGAGTAAGACTGGGCTGGCCGGCCGCCCCAGTTTTCATTCGTATAAAAGTGGGCGGATTGGTATGCGTAAAAATATACGTATCCGGGGTAACGCCGCCATCCACCACCCCCTGAGCCAGGCCTGGCACGGCGTTGAGCAGCACCTGCTCGCGACCGTGCGCTTCCGCCACAGGATCACGGCTGTAGGCAACCCCCCCTGCCGCAGAGTCGACCATGGCCAGAACTCCCACGCACATAGGCGCTTCATCGTCCGGAATGCCATGCTGATAGCGGTAGCTTAGGGCTGTGACAGAATATTTGCTGGCGACAATTTCTTTCCAAACATGGCAGGCTTCATCCGGTGGGACATTGAGTTCGGATCGGTATTGCCCGGCAAAGGAAACGCCTGGTCCATCCTCGCCAACGGCACTGCTGCGCAACGCGAGCAGAAGATCAGCACCGGCGCGCTTTCGCATGGCGTCCACAGACTCGTTGATGGCTTGTTCGACGTCCGAAGGCAATGGCGCGGCAAGCACAACCCTCTGCAACATCGAGGAAAGGCTGAAAATCGCGTCAAGTTTGTCCATATCTGTTGACTGAATGCGTCTGTCAAGCTCCGCCCGCAATCCACCGTATTCCATAAAGCTGTAATAGGCACTTGCGGTGACGGCGAAGCCGTCTGGCACTTCCAGCCCCACGTGCGCCGCAACCTCTCCCAGATTGGCCATTTTGCCACCCACCTCTGGAATGTCGGCCAGACCAATGGCCGAAAGCGGAAGGACAAGCGGGCCTTGTCTGTGGGTCTTGGCTGTCAACGTGGCCTGCATGGCCTTGTGTATGCGGTCAAAAGCCTCCTGCAGGGGCACATGAGCATTGTCTGACAGACCGTTGAGATCACGCACCATGCGAAATACGGCCGACACGGCGCGTGTGGTGACAGCCTGCACATAGGGCATGCCGAATGGACGCGAGGAAGCGAGGTGTTCCTCCACGTCGCTCATGGCCTCAAGCGCGGCCTTGTTGGCAGAAAGCAAGCGTCGAAAACGAACGCATCGGTCACGCAAGCGTGCCTTGAGGGCTTCTTCCTGCGCCAGTTCCTCTGGATGAGGTACTCGGTTCTTGCGGTTTTCAAATCGACGCTTTAACCAGTTCAACAACGTCATATCACACGCCCGACCGGACCGCTTCCTCCATCTTGACAAGCAACTCGCTGATGGCCACGGGTTTGAGCATATAGTCGTAGGCGCCAAGATCCAATCCCTTCACGGCCACGTCCATGCATGCGTGTCCCGTGAGCAGGATGACTGGCAACTGCGGGGCCTTTTCCTTCATGTGTCGCAGGGTTTCCAGCCCGTCCATGCCGGGCATGCGAACGTCCATGACCACAATCTGAAAGGGTTCTCCGCCCTCACGCATTGTGGCGTCCAACATGTCCAGAGCTGTCTGTCCGTTGGAGGCAACGGCCACGTCCATGCCACGCCGGGCCAGACGCTTTTGCATCAGCTCCAGAAACTCCACTTCGTCATCCACAAACAGTGCGCGCATACAGACTCCTTGTCACGCTTCCGAGGTGTCTTCCGACGTCAGCTGAGGCGGTTCTGCCGGCAAACTGACGGTAAAGGAAGTCCCTTGCCCCTGCTCGCTCTGCACATCAATGCGCCCTCCCAATTTCTCAAGGATGGTAAAACATATGGCAAGACCGAGGCCTGTCCCCTCGCCCACTTTTTTGGTAGTGAAAAACGGGTCAAAAATGTGGTGCAAGGTTTCTGCGTCCATGCCCGGTCCCGTATCGGCAAAGGAAATGCTCACGCCCTTGTCCTGACCATGGGTTTCTATGGTGATACGCCCATCTTTTCCCATGGCGTCAATAGCATTGTCAATAATATTGATGAATACCTGCTCCAGTTGAGCCGGGTCTGACAAAATGACCGGAAGATGAGGATCATAAGTCCGTTTGATGACAATATTGCGATTGGCCGCTTCGGTTTTCAGCATGTCCACAGCCTGATCTGCCAGGGTGTTGAGGAGCACTTCGGTGCGCCCTGGATTCATGCGCCGGCCAAAGCCAAGCATGCGCTGCGTAATGCCCTTGGCACGCTTGACGTGTTGCTCGATCTTTTGCGTACTTTCCAATATTTCCTTGTAATTTTGCATGGAAGAGGGATTTTCATCTTCCATCAGATCGCGTATCCATCCTGCGTTTTCCTGTATGAGCATCAGGGGGTTGTTGACCTCATGCGCCACACCGGCCGCCATTTTTCCCAAGGCCGCCATTTTGCTGGACTGAAGCATGCGAGCGTCGATATGGGCCTGCTTGAGATCAGCCGCCTCC
>JAGAEE010000150.1 GCA_017613295.1 Desulfovibrio sp.
CCAACGGCCAGTCCGACCTCACGTGAGGCCATGGCAAAACGGGTGACCGAGTCCATCATCAGCAGCACATCCATTCCCTTGTCACGAAAATATTCTGCGACAGAAGTGGCGGCATAGGCAGCACGCATGCGTACCAGGGGAGATTGGTCCGACGTGGCGATCACAAGGACGGAGCGGGCCATGCCTTCCGGGCCCAGATCCCGCTCCATGAACTCCACCACTTCACGGCCGCGCTCGCCTATCAGAGCGATGACGTTGACATCAGCCCGGGTATATCGGGCCATCATTCCCATAAGGGTTGACTTGCCCACACCGGAACCGGCCATGATGCCCACACGCTGCCCCTTACCCAAGGTAATGAGGCTGTTCACCGACCGCACTCCCACATCCAGTATGTCCGTTATCCTAGGCCGCTGCAGAGGACTGGGCGGATCAGTATATAAGGGAGCCAGTTCGGGGTGCCACTGATGGCGGGCTTCCGTGGCCCAGGCCGGCTCATGGCAACGCTGTTCCTCCATCTGCCGATGAAAATCCTCACGGGAATGTTCTCCGGCCGGCAAAGGGGAGACACAGAGCTCAGTGCTGACGGGCGGTCCTGAATCCAAGGGAGTGCCGAAGGCGTCGAAAGCCCGGCCCAGCAAGTCCGGTCCTACAGGGAAAACAGGCGGAAGGCTTGTATTGCGAATCCGGCTGCCGGGCCGAATGCCGCGCATATCCCCATAAGGCATAAACAGCAGATTTCCGTCGCGAAACCCCACCACCTCGGCAGCAATGCCCGCGTCTCCCTGTTCTGGCAACATGTGGCAGACCGCCCCCAGAGGCGCACGCAGTCCGCTCCCCTCGGCCACCAGCCCCACGACCTTGTTGACCTTGCCATACAAACGGACCGCCGTGCCGGCTTGCAGCAAATTGATACAGGCTTGAGGCTCCAGTTTCATGACGCGCCCATCGGTTTAGCCCTGGTGCTCCGAACCTGGAAGAAAGCCCCCACCGGAAAAAACACTCTCCACATTGTTCTCCCTTGCCGACTCGTCTTCCGGCAGGGGGAAAAGTTCGTCTTCCAGTTCGGCACGGCTAGGATTGTCAACCGGGACCGTCTGTGATGCGGCTGTGGCTGGGGGATGATTCGGTTCTTCCGGCAAAACGGCATTTCCATCTGCCCCTTTTGAAAACAGATCCTCATCAAGAGGGGGCAGCATATCAACAGTCTGGAGTTCGCCAGACATGTCAGGTTGGGGAGCGTTCAATGGCATTGCCTGTGGTTCCGTCTTCACGTCAAAAGGCATGGTCGGCTCAGGTTCACCTGCTGTCACAGCTTTATCGATACACGACGCATCCTCCTCAGAGGACATGGATGCATTTTGGACAGCCTCGAAACCTGCGTCCGGGACACTTTCCTCCGAAAGTGCCGTACCCTCGCTGGAAACCGCCTCCATTCCCTGGGTCTCGTCCACTCTTTCAGCTGTCGGGGTCGCCAGCTCCGCTTCTTCCGGCATCGCTTCAGGCACAGGTTCTGCCTCTCTGACCACTTCGGCCAGCCGTGCCTGGTCACGGGCAACGGTATCTGTCAACTGGGCTTCAGCCTGAGCTTCAGCCTCACTTTGTGGCAATGTCAAATGTTCCAGAATATTGCCGACCATCTCACGATAGCAGGCACGCAAATTCTCCACACTGCCACTTACGCTTTCCGCCACAACATCTCCCGGTTCCAGCCCTGAATCACCCTCCACAATCCACTGGCGCAACTCGGGGACGTGCTCACGTGCCGTCTTGAACATGTCACCCACAACTTCTTCGTCTTCGGGATGAACACGTATGGTAACAGACGCCCTGTCTTCCAGCAGGTGCAACGAATCAAGGACGAGAGTACGCAATATCTGCTGTTGTTCCTTCTGCAAGATCCAGGATGTGCCGGCCTCCACAGCCACACGGGTCACCTCCACAAGCGCCTCGCGCCACGACTCGCACATGGCCTCACGCTGTCCTTCAAGGCCGTGCAATACTCCGCCGAGCATGCGCGCCACATCAGCACGAAATTCCTTCAATTCCGTGCCGGCCTGTTCCATACCCTTCTGAAAACCCTCCTGGCGCATGGCCTCCCTCAACTGCGTGGCCTCCTCGCGCAAGGCCAAAGCTTTGCTACGTTCCTCCTCTGCCTCAACCAGGGCTGAACGCGCCTGTTCCTTGAGAACCGCCGCCGCGTCGGCCGCCTGCCGTGCCTGAGTTTCGATCTGCTGATGCGTTTCCGCCAGAATTTTCTGTCGTTCGGCATAGGCAGCACTGAGAATTTCTCGAGCTCGTTCCTCAGCCTTGGCGCGCACCCGTGCGAGATAATCCTCCTGCTCCTGGCGCTGTCGACGCTCACGCATCACGGGTTCGCGCATGGCTTCGAGCTCCTGCGGGGTGGTTTCCCGCTCGCCCATGAAGATGGTACTCCATTTTTTGCGCAACTGTTCTGACGCCATGCCCTTTCCCGTGACCTTTTCAGCATCCACAAATGATGACGGTCGAATGGACCGCAACGGATATTCTCACCATTCACGCCTATACGAACACGTCACCCGAACCCCTGCTGATGACCAGCTTGTTTTCACTTTCCAGACGGCGCACGACCTTGACAATATTCTGCTGTGCGTCCTCCACGTCAGAAAGCTTGGCCGGTCCCATGAATTCCAGCTCCTCACGAATCATGTTCGCCGCACGTTCCGACATGTTCTTGAAAATCTTTTCCTTGAGATCGTCACTGGCCCCGCGCAAGGCCAAGGTGAGGTCTTCGTTGGAAACTTCCTTGAGCATTTCACGTATGCCCTTGTCATCAATGCTCTTACAATCTTCAAAGACAAACATAAGATTGCGGATATCCTCGGCCATCTGTGCCGAATCTTCTTCAATTTCGGAAAGGACTTCCTCCTCAGTGGCACGATCCACAGCATTGAGAATTTCGGCCACAGACTGCACACCGCCTACCTTCCTGCCTTCCTTGCCACCCATGGCGATAAGCTGGCTGGTGAGCACCTTGTCCACCTCCATGAGCATATCTTCGGAGACGGCTTCCAGACGGGCCAAGCGCATAAGCACTTCGGCGCGCACGCCTGCCGGCAGGCTTGTGAGCAGGCTGGCTGCCTGGTCGGGATTCAAATGCCCAAGGATGAGAGCGAGAGTCTGGGGATGTTCATTGCGCAGCACCTGAGACAGCAGTTTGGGACTGACCTGCTCCAGATCGCGGAAAGGTGCCGGCCCCGTTTCAAGGCTCAGGGTATCCATGACATACTTGGCCGTTTCCGGGTCCAGATTCTTGACCAGCAAACGTTTCAGTGTGTCACTGCCACCGGCAATCATATCCACCCCTTCGACCAGGGATTCGTGGAAATCGCGCAGCACCTCCTCCACTGTTTCCCGGGGCACGGGTTCCAATTCCACGATGGCCCTGGAGATGTCGGCAATTTCCTGCCGCTCCATGCGTTTGAACACGTCAGCCGTAAACTTGTCGCCCATGGCAAGCAAGAGTACGGCAATACGCTGTTTGCCGGTCAACGCCATCTGACGCTCCTTCCTTCAGCATCAAACTATCATTGCCCGACGCGCTTCATCACGAGCCGGGGCACATATACCTTACAAAGGATCGCGGAGGAGGCCCCTTGGACCTCCTCCGAATCCTGTACCTCATTCCTCTTTGAGCCAGCGCTTGATCAGGCGCACAGCCTGTTCCATGTGCTGTTCTGTAAACCGTATCACCCGCACCTTCAATTCCTCTATGCGTTGATTTGTTTCTTTCTGTGCACGACGCTGCGCGCGAAGTTCGGCCAGCCTCGGGTCACTGGGCAACGGACTGTCAGGCTTTCGCTGTTTCATCTTCCTTTATCCAACCGCGCACCAGGGTTACCACCTGCTCCATATGATTGTCGGCCAGGGTAACGATGTGTGCCTTGAGGGCTTCGACGTCCTTGAAGATCAGTCCATCCTCGTCCTCATCTTCAACCGCTTCTTCCTCTTCCTCTGTTCTAGCCGCTTCTTCCAGGGCCTCATAAAGCGCCAACTGCTCTTCAGCGGCGGGCAGACCTTCCAAACCTTCCACAACCTCTCCGGCCTCAACCTTGGGTCGGATGAGGGCCAGCACCACGGGACGCACTACCAGCATCAGGAACAGGAAGGCCAACAGGGCATTGAGCAGTGGCTTGCCCAGCCGCTCCGCATAATCGGAAAGCATTTCGGCCATATTGGGATCCTTGGGAGGCTCCGAATCCGTAAAGGGAGCGGAACTCACTTCCAGGGAATCACCGCGAGCCTTGTCCAGACCGACAGCGTTGCTCACAAGCTGGCGAACTTGCTCCAGTTCCTCGGTCTTGCGGGGTACGAAGGCCCATTCCCCGTTGGTTTTTTCATACGTCCCATCAATGAGAACTGCAACCGTCAAACGCTTCAGATCGCCAACATTGGAAACGATCTGCTGTTCTTCCTTGTTGATTTCATAGTTGGTTGTGCGCGTTTCGCGGCTGCCGTTCTGTGTAGAAACGGAGCCGGTGACGCCGTCCGCACGGAAATTCACATCAGGTGCGCCTGCCTCAAGGTTGGCCCGGCCTTGCTGGCTTTCTTCACTTCGCTGCTCGCTGCGTACGGCCGTCTTTTCCGGATCAAACATTTCACGACGAATGGTCTTCTGACTGAAATCCATCTCGGCGTTCACCTTGGCAATAACGCGTCCGGGGCCGTACATGGGCATCAGCATTTCCTCTATGCGTCGCTCCAGGTCGCGCTGCACCTGAAGACGGTGCTCCATCTGGGTAGTGTTCGCTCCCACAAGGCTGTCTTCCTCTGGCTGATAAAGCACCTTGCCGCCGTTGTCAGTGATGGAGACGTGCATCTTGTCCAGACCCTCAACGGCCATGAGAATCATATTCAGAATGGCGGTGATTTCCTTCTGGTCCGGCTTGACGTTTGGACGGTTGAGCTTGAGCACCACCGAGGCTGAGGGGGACTGTCTGTCCTCCACAAAAAGGCTTCGACGCGGGATGACCAGATGCACGCGGGCACTTTCCACACTGGGGAATTCACTGATTGTGCGGGAAAGTTCTCCCTGCAAGGCTCGCGTGTAGTTGATTTTCTGAACAAAATCCGTCTGACCGACCTTGACCTTGTCAAATATTTCAAACCCTATGCCCTGCCCCACCAAGGCTCCTTCGCCAGCTATCTTGATGCGCTGATCGTAAACCATTTCCTTGGGAATCAGGATGGTCTTCCCGCCATCTGACAACTGGTACTGCACCTTGTCGGCCTGCAAAGCCTTGATGACCACGCCAGCATCCTCTGGGCCGAGGTTGGAATAGAGCACCCTGTATTCCGGCCGTGAAGCCCATATGGAAAGGCCAATGACGGCCGCCGTAATAACGACCGTTCCTCCCACAACAGATATGCGCTGCACTTTGCTCAGTCTGCCCCAGACATTCTTGACGGCGTTGATGAACTGCATGATAAAGGCCGGCATGGGCGTTCTCCCGGATAGCATGATGATGACGTTCTCCCGGCACAATGCCGGATTGTTGTAAAAATAGCAATTGCCGTGCCATACTCAAAAAAACCTTCTCCTGCCACGTCATGCGTTCGCTGAAAGGAAAATGTTCATTTTTTTGACATGTGCCCCCCCCAAAAAAACGCTGCTCCTCCGTTGTCATGCGGAGGAGCAGCATTAAAAAAATGCCCGCAACTGCCTCAGAATTGCATCTTGGAGAGTTCCTTATACGCCTCAAGAACCTTGCCGCGCACGGCTGAAGTCAGCTTCATGGCGAGACTGGACTTCTGCATGGTGATCATGAGCTCATGCACATTCTGGCTCCGACCGGAAGCAAAATCTTCGATAGCCATATTTTTGGCGTTATCCAGGGTATTGACCCTGTTCAGTGAGGTTTTCACCGTATCTGTAAAACTGGTGGGATGTGTGACAGGCGTGTTGGCCGTTGTCGGATACTTGATGAAATCTGCCTGCGCGCCGAAATCAGGGCCTCGATCCACGCTGTCGCGCAGAAGGGTCTGGTCAAGGGTTCTGGCAAAAAGCGTCTTGTCGCTGACGGGCATGCCCTGCTGCAGGCTTCCTTCCACCCTGTTGAAATGCCGAAGGGCCTCACCGTATGCCCGCATGCCCAATGCCTGAATGCTCATGACGACCTCCCGCGCTCACACATGCCGCTATGACGACATTTACTTGCCTATTTCCAGAGCCTTGGTAAACATTCCCTTGATGGCTTCCACCGTGGTGACATTGGCCTCGTAATTGCGCTGCGCCGTCATTAGGTTGGCCATCTCTTCCACCACATTAATATCGGGATAATACACGTAGCCTTCTTCGTTGGCATCCGGGTGTCCGGGCTCGTACACTCTCTTGAGGGGACGCATGTCTCTGGCCACGGCCAGAACGCGCACTCCCTGCACGTTGCGATCAAGAGCGGAACGCATATGAATAGAAAAAGGGTCGTCCACGTCGGCCGTCTGCTGAATAACGGTGCGCCGTCGGTACGGGCCCCCTTCAGGGGTGCGCGTTGTTTTGGCGTTGGCCAGATTCATGGAAATGGTATTGATGCGGGTACGGTCCGCTGACAATCCGGACGCGCTGATATCAAATGCCGTCATAAAATCCATGTCCGACCTCCCGATAGCCTCTGCCCCGATGTGACACAATCACGACACGATCACGATACTATTATGCAAGCAACATGCCGTTATAAAAAAATCAAAGAATTACGCCTGTTTGCCTTCTGTAATAATGGTATTGATACCTTCAAAGGTCTTGCTCATAACCTGAGTCAATGCCGAATATTGAAGCTGATTCTTGGCGTGCTTCGCCATTTCTTTGTCAATATTCACATGATCTTCGCCGTAGACCAGGTGGGGACGAATTCTCTTGTCCCAATTAGGGCCAAAGCTGTTGGGATCAAAGGCGGAGGGGATGTGCCCTTCCGTGGTCAGGCTCAACCTTCCGCGCGCATCCAGACCGAGGGCCGCCTGCAAATCCTTTTCGAACGTCAGCTCGCGTGGCTTGTAGTTGGGGGTTTCCACATTGGCAATGTTGCCAGCGATAACGTTCTGCCGCTGCAGTTGCATGTCCATGACCTTGCCCACAAGGCCTATTTGCATACTGAATAAGGACTTCATGATCGCTCCCTCCGCATACGATGGAATCGCTTGCGCCCTTAGGAAGCAACATTCATTCCAATCTGCGCAAAGAAGGCTGGTTCAATGCTGATCGCGCTATTGGCAAAAAGTTATGTCAGATATCGTCAAATTTATGACTTAAAATAACACCATAAGAATTTCCTCAGAAATTGTCTCGTGCTTACGTACAATCAAACGTCGAAGAGCTGAATTTCATCTGTTCATGCTGTCTGGATCAAGCATAAAATCCGTATCCGCTCACGGAGAAGTCGTTAATGGTGTAAAACGTTGGGACTGATAAATCCACGGGGGTATGGTTCCAGCGGTCTCATAATTTCCGTTTTCGTGCCTGTAAAGCCATCCTGAGAGGCTCTTGCCCTACGCAGACAGTGAAAACAAGTTGCAAAATACAAACGAAGGGAATACCATTTCATGGTTTCACTGCTTGCTCTGAACAATTTTCGGGGGAAACATGCACCTGCGCAAACGCGTCCTTGTCACCGGCGGCTCCGGCTTTCTCGGTTCCCTTCTTTGTGAACGCCTGCTCACCGACGGGCATGAAGTGCTCTGCGTGGACAATTTCTTTTCCAGTGCCCGCGCCAATAAGGTCGTGTCACTGACGGACAGCGCCTCAAAGATCGTTTACGCGCCCCTGCCTTGCGATGACCCCAGGCAGCGCAAACCCCGACATCACACTTGCCCGGCAAACATTGAACTGGGAGCCACAAGTTCCATTGGAACATGGCCTGCAAAAGACCTTTGCTATTTTGAAGGTCTGTTGCGCAACGGCATAGCATAGGCAACGGACCATGACGCTTTTTATCTGGACACTCTCTCTCTTAGCGGCGGCTGCGCTGTTTTGTGCCCTGCTGGCCGTCTGCCCACCCTCTCGAACGACGGCGCTCGTGGCCAACATACTTGGCGCTGTCGGGGCGAGTATTGGCTGTCTGACGGGGCTGGTCGCCCTAGCCGTCGGGCCATGGACTGAAGCCGTCACGCTCTATCTGCCCTGGGGACTGCCCGTGGGTAGCTGCACGCTGGGGCTCGATACCACAAGCCGCCTTTTTTTGTTGCCTGTCTTCGGTCTCGGTTTCGTCTGCGCCATTTCCGGAGGTCTTTCTCTTCGCCATGAACCCCCGGAAATGCACAACCTCGGTGCCCATTGGTTGTTTTACCTGCTCCTGCTCCTGGGGCTTGCCCTGGTGATGGCCGCACGCGATGCCGTGTTCTTCATGCTGGCGTGGGAGATCATGTCCCTCGCCCCCTTCTTCCTCATTGATTTCAATGACGGTGACAGCAAGGTGCGAGACGCCTCATGGGTCTACCTGACGGCGGCGCATCTTGGGGCTGTGGCTCTCATGGCTTTCTTTGTGCTGTTGTGGCAGGTCACAGGGCAAACGGCGCTTAGCGGTGCTGCTATGCACACTGCTCTGGCAAAGGCCGGCCCCGGCCTGCAGGCAACGCTCTTCGTGCTGGCCGTACTGGGCTTCGGTGCCAAAGCAGGGCTTGCCCCCATGCACGTTTGGTTGCCGGAGGCACACCCTGCCGCCCCCAGTCATGTTTCCGCCCTGCTCTCCGGTGCCATGATCAATGCCGGACTATACGGCATCATACGCAGCCTGGCGCTGCTGGCACCTGCTGGCAAAGCCCCGGAATGGTGGGGCTGGGCACTACTGTTGCTAGGACTGACCACAGGCATCATGGGCATTCTCAAAGCTACGGCCCAGATCAACCTCAAGCGTCTGCTGGCCTATTCCAGCGTTGAAAACATGGGGCTTATGACCATGGGACTGGGGGCTGGCCTCATAGGCCTGTCATGTGGCAACAGCTGGATAGCTGTTATGGGCATTTCAGGAGCCCTGCTGCACATGTGTAATCATGCGACCTTCAAAGGCCTGCTCTTTCTCTGTGCCGGCGAAGTATTGCACGCCTGTGGCACTGTTCGCATGGCACAGTTGGGAGGGTTGCAAAAAAAACTACCGCTTGCGGGGATAGCCTTTGCCGTAGGTGCGGCCTCCATCGCGTGTTTGCCGCCTTTCAACGGTTTTGCCGGTGAACTTTTACTGGCCCTCTCGCTGCTCGATGGCCCCTCCCTCACGGGTGTTGAACGCCAAATGGGCCTGCTCTTATCATTCGCAGGGCTGGCCTGCATCAGCGGTCTTGCAGCCGCCCTCTATGCCAAAGCCTACGGCATCACCTTTCTCGGGCAACCGCGCTCCGGCTTTGCCACCAATGCCCACAC
>JAGAEE010000151.1 GCA_017613295.1 Desulfovibrio sp.
GCGGTTTGAAATTGGCAGGTATGGTCATCCCCTACCAGACAGAAATGCGCAGTACAGAGATTGCCCGTGCTTCTGACGGGATGAAGTTGCCCGGGCATCTGGCTAGGGCAGGAAGCAGAGTGCCAGATGTAATGGGCAAAACGGTGCGTAATGCTGTGGAGCTTTTTGCACGGGCGGGTATCGTTCCAGAGCTCAAAGGATCGGGTACACGAGTCATTCGACAGGTACCAGCGCCCGGAACAACATGGCCAACGGAACCTAAGAGGACAGAATACATCCTCTGGTTGTCTGAACGGTAGCCGTGGGTTGTGTTCGGCGTGTGTGAAGATCGTGGTCTGCGCTCGGATATTCCTGGAGAGATTGCTATGGAAGGGGAATTTGATGCTTTGGTGGAACGGTGCGGGCGCGAAAGGGTGGAAGTGCGAGTTGATTCGCGACTGGTGCGCTCCGGTGATATTTTTGTTGCAGTGCCAGGAGCGTCACAGGACGGGGCACAATTCATACCCGCAGCTGTAGCTGCGGGAGCCGGCGTTATCGTTTGTTGTCCCGGTATCCCCGAAGAAGCAGCGGCCTCTGAGGCCGGATGTCAGATCATTCATCATAATGATCCGCGCGAAGCCCTCTGGCGTCTGGCCGAAGCTCGTTGGCACAGCAGCAAGCTTCCCATCAGGGTGCTTGGCATCACCGGAACCAATGGCAAAACGACATGCACGTATTTACTTGAGCACCTTTTTGCCCAGGCTGGGCATATTCCTGGCGTACTTGGTACAGTGAGCTATAGATGGCCAGGGCATTCTGAACCAGCGCCTTTAACAACGCCTGATGCTTTGAGTGTGCATTCCATGTTGTCAAACATGGCTACTGCCGGTGTAGATGTGGCTGTTATGGAGGTTTCCTCTCACGCCATTGATCAGCAGAGAGTTTATGGAGTGCCATTTTCCGGTGTGATCTTTACCAATCTGACTCAGGATCACCTGGATTACCATAGAGATATGGAGAGTTATTTCAAGGTGAAAGCTCGTCTGTTTCTGGAATTGCCAAAATCTGATAAGGCCATGGCCATCAATGCCGACGATGCATGGGGACGACGTCTGTTAGAGCTTTGCCCGCAAGCACTCTCGTTTGGGCTTCAGAAGACGGCTTTCAGGAGGCGACATTTGTGGGGTGAACTCCTTTCCGCCGGCACAGAAGGCTGTCATTTACGCATGCATTTCGAAAAACGTCAGTGGGAATTGCGTTCCCCGCTGGTGGGAGCTTTCAACGCCTCCAATCTCCTAGCAGTGCAGGCCGTCGCTTTGGAAATGGGTTTTGATTCATCTGTTTTTAACGCACTGGAAAGTTTTACAGGCGTGTGTGGACGCCTGGAACGCATAGACAATGATCAAGGCTACAACGTCTTTGTGGACTATGCGCACACGCCGGATGCGCTTGAAAACGTACTCAAAGCTTTGCGCAGTGCCGGTTTCAAACGCATAATAACAGTTTTTGGATGTGGAGGGAATCGTGACCGCACCAAGCGGCCTCTTATGGGAAAGGCCGTAGCCCAATGGTCTGATGTGGCGGTGTTGACCTCTGACAATCCACGCTACGAAAAGCCGGAGGCCATTCTTGAGGACGTTCTCCCCGGATTACGAGAAGCGAGAAACGTTGTGGTTGATGTGGATCGCAAACAGGCAACCATCAAGGCGCTGAACATGATTGGCAAGAATGATGCGCTACTTATTGCTGGCAAAGGGCATGAAGATTATCAAATAGTCAATGGTGCCAAGCATCATTACAGCGATCAGGAAACAGTGCGGGAGTTCTTCCATTGCGTCTGACATTCGATGCCATCGCACGACATCTGGGTCTTTCTGTACGTGCAGAAGGTCTTGCTCTGAGCAGCGCTGTTACTGACAGTCGCGAGGCGGCTCCCGGTGCCCTTTTTGTGTGCATTCCTGGAAATCGCGTGGACGGGCACGATTATGCACAGGATGCCATAACGCGAGGTGCTTCGGCCCTTCTTGTCTCTCGTCACATGTCAGGTATACACGTTCCAACACTTTGTGTTGAAGATACGGTCAAAGCCTTGGGCGAGATTGCGTCGCTTTGGCGTAACAAGACGAAAGCGAGGGTTGTGGGTGTCACCGGTACGGCCGGTAAGACTACCGTCAAGGATGTTCTGGCGCAGACCTTGGCTGTTCACGGCAAGACGGCAAAGAGCCCCGTGAACAACAATAACCAGATCGGCATGCCAAGGGCCATATTGGCCACAGATGGTGACGAGCAGTTTTGGGTTATGGAGGCTGGCATCAGCCATGCTAATGACATGGAGGAATTGGCATCCATATTACGACCTGACTTGGGGCTTATTCTTAATGTAGGGGCCGGTCATACGGAAGGTCTGGGAGAAAAGGGGGTAGCCTGGCACAAGACCCGCATGTTGAAACATCTCTCATCTTCTGGTGTCGGCGTGGTTTGCGCTGACTATCCTGATCTTATGAATGAGGCCAGAGCTACAGGAGCTGAACTGTACCTCTTTGGTACAGAGAGCTCGAAAGTCGCCTGTCATGCCACGTATTTGCAGCCGGACCCTCAGGTCGCCGGTAGAGGTGAGTTTCGTCTTTGTATTGAGGGACATCACCGTGAAGTGGTCGCCCCATTTCTTGGACAGTACGGTGCGGAAAACGTGGCTGCCGTGGCAATGTGCGCACACGTTCTGGGGTTAACATTCGATGAAATTGCCAATGGTCTTGCTGTGGCATCTTTGCCACAACAGCGATTTCGAGAAATATCTTCAGGGGCTTGGGTGTGTATCGATGACACGTACAACGCCAATCCGCTCTCCATGCATCGCATGCTGGAAGCCTCAGCAGAACGTGCCGTTGGAAGGACACTCGTTGTGGTGTTGGGAGAAATGCTGGAGTTGGGTGACTTGGCAGTCTGTGAGCATGAGGCCCTGGGACGA
>JAGAEE010000152.1 GCA_017613295.1 Desulfovibrio sp.
ATCTCCTGAAAGGACTCTGCATGACGGAACCAGAAGAAAACAGTGAACTGAAGGGCGAGGACCGCACCCGGGGCGAAGACCCGCTTGACGCGATACTCAAGGCCGAGCCGCACATCAAGGTGATCGACCCGGACCGGAAGGGTTCGCGCATCACAGTGACGTTGCTGCCTCAGGACATTCGCCTGTGCCTTCGCCGCCCAAAGACCGCGCGTCAGCTGCTCGCAGCCCTGGGGCTAGCCGAAGAAACGGCTCTCGTTGCCCGTAACGGCGAATTGCTCACACCCGACCGCCACATCTGGCCGAACGAGGACATACTTGTCCGCAAGGTGGCTTCCTCGGGCTGATAGCCCGTAAAACGATCCTCAACAGCAATGGGCCGAAGTCCGCAGAAGACGCTTGATGATGCGGCCGAGGCCAGATCTCAATCTGATACCGCCGGAGGAGAAATACTCTTTTGGTCAGCCAGAAAAACCTGAAACACGTTCTTGGCAATGTCCGGTCCTGCGTAGTATACTTTTTCATGACACGGCTCCTTTCATTCTGGTGGTTGATCGCAATGATCACCTGTGGCACTTCTTGATAGCTCCTTGAGGGCCGGGTCTATCCCATCACATTTCCATAATGATGTTGTTTTTAGACGGTTTTTTCACCACGGGAACAGGGGAGATATCATGTCCGAGATACCCAGCAGCACTCCAGACTGCAAAGGTTTTTTCGGTGTTTACGGTGGTCAGTACGTGCCTGAACCGCTCAAGGCGCGGCTGGATGAGGTCGCCAGCGCACTGGAGTCAGCCGAGGCTGATCCTTCTTTTCAAAAAGAGTATGTCAAGTTGTGCAAGCATTACGCTGGTCGCCCCAGCCCCGTGTTTCACTGCGAGAACTTGAGCCGCAAGCTAGGAGGAGCTCAGATCTGGCTTAAGCGTGAAGACCTTAATCATCTGGGGGCGCACAAAATCAACAATACGCTGGGCCAGTGTTTGCTCGCGAAGCGCATGGGAAAAACTCACGTCATCGCCGAAACCGGCGCCGGGCAGCATGGTGTGGCAACGGCGGCTACAGCTGCGCTCATGGGCCTGGAATGCACCATCTGTATGGGAGAGGTGGACATGGAACGCCAACACCTCAACGTCACCCGTATGGAGATGCTGGGCGCGCACGTGCAAGCGGCGAAAGCCGGCCAGCGCACGTTGAAAGAGGCAGTAGATGACGCGTTAGGGCGATGGGTTGCCGATGATGCCATGTTCTATGTTCTGGGATCTGCTGTTGGACCGCATCCCTATCCCTACATGGTTCGCCTGTTCCAGAGCGTCATTGGGCGTGAGGCGCGCGCTCAAATGCTGGAGGAAAGTGGCAGGTTGCCCGATGTCTGTTTGGCCTGCGTGGGGGGCGGCTCCAATGCCATAGGGCTGTTCGCGGGATTCCTTGAAGACAGCAATGTTCGGTTGATCGGAGTTGAGCCTGGCGGCAGGGGAGACGGCTACGGACAACATGCCGCGTCCCTTTGTCTTGGAAAACCCGGTGTCATGCACGGCTTCAATTCCTATATGGTCAAGGATGCCAAAGGTGATCCTGGTGAAGTCTATTCCATCTCCGCAGGATTGGATTATCCTTCGGTGGGGCCGGAACATGCGCTGCTCAAAGATACTGGGCGGGCCGAATATGTGCGTGTGACAGACAAGGAAGCTCTTGATGCTTTCTTTGCCCTGTCACGCAGTGAAGGCATCATCCCCGCTTTGGAGTCTTCCCATGCCGTCGCCCAAGCGCTGAAAATGGCGCCAGAGCTCCCTCAGAGTGCCATTCTTTTGGTCAACCTGTCCGGAAGGGGTGACAAAGATGTTGCCCAGGTGCAGCACCTCTTGAATTCCGGAGAATATCATGCCTGATTGGAAGGAATGAGGGGTTTTTCAAAATCGGACAAGACAGCTTGAACGTATTTCAGGGCAATACAGCGGGAGCTTCAGCCCCCGCTGTGTAGTCAATGACATGTTCGTTTTTTGTCACAGCACGACATTCCCTTTCACGGTCAGAAGTTCTGCCACCACAGAAACAGCGATCTGCTGAGGAGTTTCAGCTTTGATGTCTAACCCGATGGGACAATGAACGGAAGCCAGTTTCGCTTCCGTAACGCCAGCAGATAGCAGGGCCGAGAAGACACGCTCCCGCTTGCTCCTGCTGCCGATCATACCCACATAGCGGGCGCGACTGGTCAGGACCTGTTCCAGGACTTCACGATCAAAGGCATGCCCCCGAGTCATGATCGCCACAAAATGACGCGGCCCCACGGCACAGCTCTCGACAAGGCGTGTGAAACCGGGCAGGGCAAGACAGCGCCGGGCCATGGGGAAGCGCTCCGCATTGGCGAATTCTTCCCTGTCATCAGCCACGTCTACGACAAAGCCGCAGGCATGGGCCAGACGGGCCACTTCAAGGGACACATGTCCTCCCCCACAGAGTAGCAAGACGGGCGGGGCGTCCAACGGTTCCACATAAATGTCGCCATTTTTCGTGATGACGAGGCCCGGACAGCCGTTCCCCTGGTGCAGCAGGGACTTGGCGGTCTCGAAGTCTGTGGCCACCGACGGGCCTGGAGTCACGTCTCCTGGTTGTACATGCAAACACCGTTTCAGGGACACCGCAACGTCTTTCTGCTCGCCTTCATGCCTGGAGCTGTCCACCGTCCAAAGTCCGATCCCACCTTCTCGCAAGATGGCATCGGCCGTGGCAAACATGCTGGCCTGTTCCGGAGTGAGTGCTTCGCAAAATACCTCAATGTCCCCTCCGCAGATCATGTCGCTTCGTGGGTCGGCGGGGTCCAGAGAAAAGTTGCATCGGCGGGATTGTCCATCCGCAAGACACTGCCGCGCAGTCCGCATGGCTTGGGCTTCAAGAATGCCGCCCCCTACCGTTCCCTCAAATCCGTGCTGTGTCTGTAAAGCTCGCGTGCCCGCATGTCGTGGCGCCGAACCGTGGCTGGCCACCACCGTGACCAGCACCACGTGTTCACCCGCCTGCAGCAGTTCCGTAATGCGGGCTTCCAAAGTGCCCGGCCAGGGGGTGGTTACGAGGCGGTCGGCCTCTGGCGTCTCATACATGGTTGGGGTTCCCATAACGTCTCCGTGTGTTGTTAACTGAAGAAAATAGGCTACCAGTCAGGCAAAAAGCAGCGGCAGGCATAGCTCAGCCGAATTCGTAGAGCATCGGATAGCGGCAGGGCAAGCCAGTGGGCCAGCAGTGCACGCATGATGCCGGCATGGGTGACAAAGAGTAACGTGCCATCTGGGTAGCGCTGTCGCCAGCGGGCCAGGGTAAACAGTGCCCGGCGTTGCGCCATGCGGAAGCTTTCGCCGCCGGGGGGAACAAAGGTTGTTAGATCTAACCCTCGTAACGTATGAGCGCCAGGCCAGCGACGGCATATTTCAGAACGGTTGTAGCCCTCCCAATGTCCCAGAGAAAGCTCACGCAAGCCGTCATCTATATGCAGGGGAGGCGGCGTCGGACAGGCCTCCAGCAGCAAGGCAGCCGTCTCGCGGCAACGGCATAAATCGGAGGCTACCACGGCGGCAAGCCCCTTGTATACTTTGGGCATGAAGACTCTGGAAAGTCGTTGCACTTGGGCGCGACCAACGTCGCTCATGGGAATATCCCGAGCGCCCACCATACGTCGCAACGGGTTTGGCGGAAGCGCCCCGTGCCGCATCAGCCAAACGCCGCCGTTCACGATTCCACCTCAAAAAAGGACGCGCACGACCCCTCCTTGAGCGCCTCATGAGCCATAGCTGCCGGGGAACGCTTTGTCTCTTTGGCAAGACGGGCTTCCATACGCTGTGCCCGTTCCAAACGACTGGCAATGGCGGCGCACGCGCTGGCATCATGCGAAAATTGTTCCATTTTCATGCCGAAACGACGTTCCAGAGGCACAAATGTGTCGCCCCGGCAGTATTTGTCAGCCAGGTAGACCAATTCCCTCTCTGTGAGCGGATCTTGTTCCGACAGGGTGAGATCGCGATGTTCGCGAACAAGGCGCGCCATATCGGGCAGGCCGAGGCTGTCCAGCAGAGCCCCGCCCGTCTGCTCATGATGTGGCAGCCCCTTGGCGATATCATGTAAGAGTCCTCCAGACATAGCGAGCCAAGGGCGGCATGTGGTGACGCGGCCTGCCTGCGGCGTTTTCCCCAATGAGGCGGCAAACGCGGCGGCCACCTTGCCCACAGCACGGGCATGGCGCAGGCCCTTTTCCGACACATGCCTCAGATGTAGTAGGGTCACGGCTTCGGCCGGACGTAGCGCTGTGCGCCAAGGGGCCAGGCGGCATAGATGCGTGTAATCGTCGGGGGTATCCATGTCTGCCAGTATGTTGGAGTCCACCACAGGCACAGGACGCAGGGGCAAACCGGAAAGGACACCGTAGAGACCCCCTTGGCCGTCATGAGCACATATGCGGGACGCATGGCAGGTCGGGATAAGGGGAGGATGCCCCTGTTGACCGTCAAACTGGGGCACGAGCACGGCCGCCGTGTCTGTCGTGCGCGCTTCTCTGTACGAGTCCAGGAGAGCCATGATGGTCAATGGACGTACCAGAGGCACATCCACGGGCTGCACAAACACGGCTTCCACACGGTCAAATGTCGAGATATAGTATATGCCCGTCTGGACGGAGGAAAACATGCCGGCTTCTGGGGACGGGTTGCGCACCACCGTCAGACCGAGGGCAGCGGCTTCGGCTTCCACGGCAGCGGCATGAAAACCACTGACTACCGTAATGTGGTCCACACCGCACCGGCGATACAACCGCGCCAATCCGGCGAGGGAGGAGGCATCTTCGCCTCCCGGCAAGAAAGGCAAGGGCAACAGGGCTTTCACGCGGCCCATGCGTTCGGCCTTGCCAGCGGCCAGGATGAGCGCGGCAGTGTTTACAGGCTTGCACATGACCGTTCCCTCCCCTTGGTGGGGTGCGCCAAGCGTGTTTCGCCCGTCGCACCGTCTCGAACCAGGCGTCCCAGTATGGAGCCGAGGCGGGGCAAGGGACTGCCGCAGGCACAGGGGCCAGGCAGCAGCGAGGCCATATCTCCCGTGCGGTAGCGGAGAAGAGGCATGGCCTCCCGATGCAACGTCGTCACGACCACCTCGCCGGGCTCACCCAATGGCAGGGGATGTCCATGCGCCACATCAACAATTTCCACATAAACGTCCAGAGCCCGCAGGTGAAAGCCGTCATGGGCCGGACATTCCACGGCACAGCCATAGCCGGTTTCGGTGAGGCCATAGTGATTCAGCACTTCACAATGCCAGCGTGTGCGCAGATCCGTGGCCAGGGAGGTATCCAGCCATTCGGCGCTGGAGAGGATGCCCGTGAGATTGGGCAGGCCCTGCGGCATAATATCCCGCAGATGAGCCAGTTGCGTGGGCATGGCCACCAGGGCGTGAGGTGCGGTCTTGCGAAGCCAGATCGCCAGGAGGTCCTCGGAGCCCGGCGTCAGCAGCTCGGGAGAAGGGTACGAAACGGTGACGTCACTAGGCGCTAGAGCTTGCTGCAGCAGGTCGGCCACCCCGTTGGGGCGTGCGCTGCCCGGCAGCAGTACAGCAAGCGTGCGGCCTGGCCCGGTAAGGCAGGTCATGCCCACGGCAAAAAAAGCCAGTGTGCGTTCCAGATCGCGTTGGGTAAAGGCCAGGCGCTTGGGAGAACCGGTAGTGCCAGAAGTGTGCAAGGTGACCATGCGCTCTACAGCGTCAAGGGGGGTGCAGAGGAGCCCCTCCCACGGATGGAGGTCATCAGCCGTAGTAAACGGCAGAGTGGAAATGGCCTCCAGACTTGTGGGGCACACGTCATACCCGTGCAGGCGACGGGAATACAGGGCGCTGTGTGCAGAAGCGTAGCGCAATGTGCTGGACAGGGCGGCAAGTTGCGCCGCTTCCAGGCAGTATGGCAGCTCCTGGGCAGAACGGGCAGCGCACTGGCCAGCCAGCCAGGCGTCCAGCGCGCAGGCAAAAGCCCCTGACGGCAGACAGGCATTCATGTGTCAATCCCGTAAAGGCGGATACCGTCTCCCGACGTGAGGTTGTGCAGGCAGAAAGGGATAAGACGTCCGTCAGACCTCGCCACGTGGATACAGCAGCCGCGAACGCGCGCCACGTCCAGACTTAGGGCGTCCTGAAAGGCCATGCATGAGAGCGTGAAACGTTGCCTCGCACCGGCCTGGGCGAGAAAACGGGTAAAACTGTCGGCTCCAAGTGAGGCGGCCAGAGCTGGCTCTTTGCCCGTTCCCTTCCAGTGCAGTGCCGTAAACTGTCGGGCCGCACGGGCACCTTCCGCAGCCGGAGGCGGAGCTGTTGCCGTCACGGAAGGACAACAAGGAGCTGGCTGGCCCAGGGGTTCCATCCCAGGAGTACCATCCATGCTCGTACGGCGGTAGACGGCACTGAAGGAACACAGTTCGTGCTCGCAGGCCGGCGGATGAAAGTGGTCGGAGCGAACTAGTTCTGGAGCCTGATTCGTCAGTGCTGCCATAATGTCTGGCATGGTCAGGCGCGGAGCCTCGGCCAGTCGCCATGGGTAGCGTCCAAAAAAAGCCGCCGGCTGCACATGCAGACCGCGAACGCTTGGACCGAAGCGAAGTGCAAGCCGCAACAAATCGCCCAGTTCTCTCTCGTTGATTCCACGCACCACCGTAGCCACCAGCACCACGCCAAGGCCGGCGCGTGTGCAGGCCTCTACGGCGTGGTGTTTGAACTCGAGGCAAGGCTGTCCGCGCAGGGCCCTGAAACTTTCGTCGCTCACGCCGTCCCATTGAAGGTACACGGAATCCAATCCGGCTTGGGCCAGGGTTTCGGCGTAGCCCTCTTCCCGTGCCAGACGCAGACCGTTTGTGTTGAGCTGTATAAGGCCGAAGCCATGTTGGCGGCTTAGGCCAATGATGGCGGGCAAGTCTTCCCGTACGGTTGGCTCGCCGCCGGAAAGTTGGAGGTTACAGCGTCCGGAAGTGCGTTGCAGGGCATCTAAACGGGCGAGGATGTCTGCTATGGACGGGTCTCTTGGCGCATTCATCCCACCAGCACCAGCATAGCAGACCGGGCAGGCCATATCACAACGTAGGGTCACTTCCACAAGACCCGTACAGGTGTGCTGGCCGTGTTCCGGGCAAAGGCCGCAGTCAAAAGGGCACCCTTCCCTAACTTCAGTATGCGGCAAGGCAGGATATGAAGGGCTTTTGGGGCGCGTCCATATCTTAAAAGCGGGGATGGCCGAGCCTTGCACCTTCGCGTCGCGCCACACAGGTACGACGAATGACCCATGGTCGGGGCAGGTTTTGCGCAAGGCCACATTTTGATTATCGTACACGTACGTGGCATCAAGACGACGCAGGCAGACAGGGCACAGGCTTTGGGTACGGCGAAGTATCATGGCTTTTCGAGGTCGATATTGTAAGTCTGAAAAAGTTCCAGCAGTTTTTCCCAGCACTCGGCCAACAGACCGCCGCAAGCCACAGGATCCGGCGAACGGCCATCTGCTGTCGCAGCTCCCAGACCGGCGGCCACCTGTCCACAGCGCTGGCCACCGTAAGGGGCCACACGGTCCTCAAACCATGTGGCATAGTCATGCAAAAGCGGGGTGAGCATGGGATGCGCCACTTCTTCTTCTGACCCTTTGCCTGTTGCCAAGGCCAGAGCGCAGGCCCCTCCTGTAAGCAGGCCACAGGGGCCGTCGGATTGACCGATGCCGTGGCAAAGCCCCTGCGTGGCACGGACAAGGGCGGCATTCTCTTTGCCCATGGCCTGGAGCATAAGTAACACGAGCAGTTGGCTGCAGCAGTAGCCCTGGCGCACCCAAGGCAGAATTTCAAGCATCATGCTGTTCATGTTGTCCCCTTTTGGGTAATCCACAGTCCATAGCCGTAGCGGCGACGAGACGCAGATGTGGCACAGAAGGGTCGATTGCTGGAATCGTCTGATAAAAGGACGCCATACCAGTATAGGCGAGCTGCCAATTCTGACAAGGCATGGCTGCAGTCTTTTTCGCACAGGACGCACAGGCCCGCTGCACAGAGCAACTCTCTCCACATTCCCGGGCGTCGAGCGTGTCCCAGACACGAAGTCCCGCCAGGGGGAACATCGGGGATATCGTCACGCAGCGTGATGTCGCCCATCATGCAGATACCCCCGGGAGCCAGAACGCGCCACGCGGCCTGTAAGGCTGCTAGCGGTTCAGGAAGCAGAGAGAGGACGCACTCGAACACAACGAGAGCCGCACACGCTGTTGCAAAGGGCGGACGCGTGACATCGGCGCGGATGCAGAGAGTCTCCCTCGGCGTTGCCCATGAAAAATGCCCCTCCTCCCTGCTGTCGATACCCACCGCTTTCAGACCGTAGCCTGCCAGCAATTTCAATGTTGCCCCCGCACCACAGCCCATGTCCACGGCAATGCCTTCCCGTGGGAAAAAGTGGCGTGCAGCGCACCAATCCAAGGCGCGGCGTGTGAGCTCAATTCCTCCTGGTCGCCAAGTGTCACCCGCGACGTTACGAAATGACAGTTGCTCCCATAAGGCGCTCATTTGTCTTCCAGCAAAGCTTCAACTTCCCGCATTTTGCCTTCCGCCAGAGATTTAGGCACGAGTGACAGGCCACATTGAGGGCAGCGGGGCAAAAACACGTCAAAAGCGCTGTTGAGGTAGAAGACCGGTACCTTGATCTGCTCCAGTGGCAGCTGGCAGCGTCCGCAACGCCAGGTGCCCTGGTCTGGGCCGTAATTGGGCGCCAAACTCATGGCTGTTTCCTCCTGCCGCCGTCCGTACAGCACTGCTGTGCGGCTATCACCTCGTGCGCCTCCTGTCCTCCTGAACCGGGAACAATCATGCGGTGGCACCAGGCGTCGTACAGCGTGTAGCCTCCGTCTTCCTTCGAGTATTCCACCCAGAAGGTGACATTGCGAGGACGCCAAGAGCCAAGGCGATGACCGTTATCCATATTCTCAAACCACTGGCTGGTGGCTTCGGCTCCGGCTACGGCAGACTCTGCGTCCGTCAGCAGGATGTGACGTTTTTCCAGCTTTGTTAAAAGCTGCTGGGGGATACGCAGGTTGCAGGGCGGGGGGGCAATCTCCGGCACAATGGCGCCGGTCCGTGCCAGCAGACGTCTGCGCAGGCTTGCCCGGTTCGCCCTGCGGGCCGATAGCCCGGGCCCGGGTTCGTTCCCCGAATGTTGAGCCATGCCGGGCAAGAGTACGTCCAGCAGATGCCAGCATTCTTTGCCGCTGGCAGCGAGTCGGTCGCGGCACATGATACACGAGGCCAGGATCGGGTGGGGCAGTTGCGCCGCGCGGTGAGCTGCCATAGCGTCAGCCGTGTCCGACTGAGCGCACCATACCAGGCCGCCGTATCCACAACAGGCTGTGGTGGCACCGCTCAATGGCGGATCTTCCACCACAGCGTCGGCCTTGCGCGCCAAGTTGCGTACAGACGCAAGCCAGGCTGCATCATACCGGGCGTTACAGGGGTCATGCATGGAAAAAACTGGCGGCATGGAAGCGAAAGTTGCGGTGTTTGCCTGGCTTTCAGCCAGTAAGGATGTGATGTCGAGGCCGTCCATGATTTCCCAGACGGAAAAGGTTTCAGCCTCTGGCAAACCCTCACGCAGAGCCGTGAGGCAGGAGGCGCAGGCCGTCAGAATGCGCGGTCTGCCCATTTCTTTCCATGAATCGTGCAACCGTTTCATATGCTCCTGAAACAGGCGTTGGCGTCCGGCCCAGCGGGCGGGCATGCCGCAGCAGGAGAGCATAAGGGCCACACCGAGTCCCTTGGCGTTGAGAGTGGCACGCAGCCAGTCGTAGAGTGTCTTCACTTGTTCCCCGCGTGAAGCAGCCAGTTGGCAACCAGGGAAGAACAGCCATGCTGGCCTGTCGGGCATATCAGGGTCAGGCAAGGCGAGGAAACATTCTGGCCCCGAGGCGTTTTCCATGTCTTCCAACGCGAATTCGTGAGCCGATGGTGGCATAACTCCACGCGCCACCATGTCTTCGCGAGCGGCCAGGCACAGTTCGGCCATGGAAAAATTTTCTGGGCAGAGTTCCGCACACTGACCACAGAGAGCACAGCCGTTGACCAAGCTGTTGGCCGTATGCAGGCCTTTAACAATGGCGGCGTTGTTGTGGGCCTGCCGGGCATAAAGACGTGGATACCCTTTGAATTTCTGCATATAGGCGCACTGACGCACACAGATCAGGCATTCACATTGAAGGCAACGGCCGGCTTCAGCCACAGCTTCCTGGCTGTTGAACAGTTCCTCGCCATCTTGCGTTATGACACCTGGCTCCACGCGCTGCACTGGCGTTATGCCAGACACCTCTGTGCGCAGTGGTCCCTGTACCTTTGTCCGTTCTGCCGTCAATGAAATATGCGCCACGAGCCGCTCCATGGTCTGGGCGGCGTACCGTCCTTGCCCCGCCTGGCGCGAGGGAAGGGCAAGAGGATGACCCGTGGGCGTGTGTCCCGGCCAGCCTGCACAGCAGATATTGTCTTTCCATAGCAGCGTGGAGGCATCCACCCGGCTTTCTTCCGGCACGAGCACGGCAGCGGCGTCGGCATCCAGCAGGACGCTGTCGAACTCGGCGGCCAGACGCTCAAGAAGTCCATTGTCAATGTCAACACGCTGGAACCTTGCCTTTCGCCGGGTAAGGGTGCCTATATCTTGCGCCAGAAAATCCTTGCCGGAAGGGCATTGCCGCAATTGGGGAAACCGGATGAGTAACGTGTCTTCTATCGACCCTTCATGGAAAAGAACTACGGGATACGCCTTTCGCGCCAAATCCCAGGCTGCCGCAAGACCGGCCAGACCTGCACCGACAATGGCCATGCGGTAACGTTTGGGCGGCAGAGGGAGCAGGCGTTCCTGGCTGTCGGTATTCAGCAGGCAAGCCAGCTCCAGGCCATGCAACGCCACGGAACCGCCCAGATCTCGGCGCAGACAGGTGTTTTCACAGGGGTGGTCACAAAGTCGGACCAAGACATGGGGCAGGGGGAGATGGCGATCCAGCAGTTTGCGGGCTTCGTCCTGCTTGCCTTCAGCCATGCGGGCTAAAAAGGTTCGACAATCCAAGTCGAACGGGCAAGCTGCCCGGCAACGGGGCGGGCTTTCTTGTGTGCAGCGCGATTCGAAGGCGCGTAAGCTGTCCTGATCCAACATGGCGGACTCAAGGGTGTTGAGGCCCGGGGGGCCAGGAAATGGTCCCCCCGGTTGTTTTTTATGGTAGTCCGAACGCTACTTGGGCATAGCCTCCAGCACCTTTTCCGGGCGTGCTGGCAAGTGGCGGACACGTGCCCCGCACGCATTGTAAATGGCGTTGATAATCGCCGGATGAGGGGCCGTAAGCGGCATCTCGCCCACGCCAGAAGCGCCGAAGGGGCCGTCTTTGCGCGGGGTTTGCACGTAGACGATTTCCATATCGTCGGGGATCATCTTGATGCTTGGCACCCCAGCACCGCCAAGGGTGCTGTGTTTTTTCAGGTCCTCATAGTCCTCGGAGAGCGCCAATCCAACACCTTGTGCCAGGCCGCCGTAAATCTGACCGTCCACAACCAATTTGTTGTTGACCTTGCCTATGTCAGCCACACAGACAATTTTTTCCACCGTGGTCTTGCCAGTAGCGACTTCCACGGCCACTTCAGCCAGGAACAGTCCATACATATAACAGGCGAAGGGGGCACCCTGTCCCTTGGCATCGCAATCCTTGGCCGGAGCTGTCCATTTGCCCTCGTAACGCAGAGGCTTGCCGGCAGCCTTCATCTCGTCGTACGTGTAAAAACCGCCATCAGGCTTTTTCATGCCGTCCAGGAGCATTTCACATGCTACGCGCGTGGCATTGCCCGTCAATACTTGTGAACGGGAGCCACCCGCCGGGCCGGAGTTGGGAGTTTTGCTGGTGTCGTTCATGACCAGATGGATCTTGTCTGGCGAGATGCCCAGTGGCCTTAGAGCCTCGTGGGCTGTCCCCAGGGTGCCAGCGTCCGCGCCTTGGCCGTGATCTTCCCAGGAATTGCCAACGGTGACGCTGCCATCAGGGTTCAGTTCAATCCATGCCTCGGAGGTGTCCGGGCCGTCCAGACCCGCGCCGTATACACCCAAAGCCACGCCGACGCCTCGTTTGATTTCGGCAGTGGAAGTGGTTTTCACGCGCTTTTTCGCGTCGTCATAGTAGGGACGCATGGCCTTGAACATCTCCGGCAGACTCAAGACTTCGGGAACCTGTCCGGAGGGGTTGGTATCCCCTTCACGATAGCAGTTCAGCTCGCGCAAGTCGAAGGGGTCCATACCCAGTTTTTCCGCCAGTTCATCCATGAGCACTTCTGAGGGAAATTCCGCTTCCGGTGCTCCGTAGCCACGGAAGGCCGCTCCCCAGCAATGGTTTGTGGCCACAGTGCGGCCGTGGCCACGGATGTTGGCAATGCCATAACCCGCTGCGACGTACTGGGCACCACGCAAGGTGAGCAGATCGCCGAATTCGGAATAGGGGCCGTGGTCCACGGTCCAATCCGATTCCATAGCCAGAATTTTCCCCTGCTTGTTGGCGGCATAGCGAACGGTGGTCCAGAAGGGGGAACGCTTGCCCGTATAATTTTGCTGTTGTTCGTAATTGTAGCGCAGATGGCAGGGACGTCCCGTAGCCATAACGGCCACGCCAATAAGTGCCTCCATGGTTGGGCTGAATTTGTAGCCGAAAGTGCCGCCCGCCGTGTTTTGTACCATGACGAGGTCTTTGGGGAATTCCAGTCCAAGACCAGGGGCAATCATGAGTGCGTGAAGGTGCAGTCCGATGGATTTGGAGTGGATAACCACCTGTCCTTTATCATTGATGTAGCCATAGCCCACGTCCGGCTCTATGGGCAAATGTGGCTGACGCTGCGTGTAATAACTGCCTTCAACGACAACATTGTCAGGATTTTCGAAGAAGGGTTTGGTGTCTGCCCCTTTTTCTTCCAGTTGATCATAGTAAACATTGGGTGTTCCGGGGTGAATTTCAATGGCGTCCGGGGCCATGGCCTCGGGGGCGCTCATATATTCCGGGAGAAGCTCCAGATCAAACGTGACCTTTTCGGCAGCCTCGCGGGCGTGACGTTCCGTGTCAGCGCAGACAATGGCCAGCGCGTCGCCATACTGGAAGACCTTTTTGTCATTAAGGATGGGCCGCTCCCATCCATCCCCTTTGTTGCTTGGGAAGGTAATGAGGCCCGTAATGCGGTTTTTGCCCTTGACATCCTTGTGGGTGAGAACACGGTAAACGCCGGGCATCTTTTCGGCTTCAGAAGTGTCGATGCCCTTGATGTTGGCGTGGGAAACCTTGGCCTGGGCCAAGGCCAGGTGCAACGTTTCCGGGGGCATTCTCAGAGCGGCGTCCGCGCCAAATTCTGCGGTGCCCGTCACCTTGGCCACAGCACTGGGGCGCGGTCTGGTGGTACCCCACACCCGGCCATCGGCCGGTTCCTTGTAGGTGATGTCGGCCAGCGTTTTTTCACCGCGCATGACTGCGGCCGCGTCCATAACGGCGTCAACCAGCGGTTTGTAACCCGTGCAGCGACAGATATTGTGGTGTTTCTGAAACCAGTCGCGAACGTCTTCGCGGCTCGGTTTCGGATTTTCGTCAAGAAGGCCCTTGGCGGAAACAATGAAGCCCGGGGTACAGAATCCGCATTGCGCCGCGCCATGGTAAATCCATGCCTGCTGCAAAGGATGCAGGGCAGCCGCGGTGCCAATCCCTTCAAGCGTCGTTATGGAAGCGTTGTCGGCAACGCGAGACATTTTGACAATACAGGAGCGTGTTACCTTGCCGTCCAGAATAACGGTACACGCACCGCATTGCCCTTTGCCGCAGCCGATTTTAACGCTGGTTATTTGCAGTTGACCGCGCAATACGTCGGCAAGGCTGTCCTCGGGATCCACAAGCAGTCGCCTGGGAATGCCGTTGATGACAAGGGTTTTCGTTTCCATATTGGGGTCTCCTTGATGTGAGGATTATCCCTTGCGGGGAACACGCCAAAGTATTTGTCGCTATTTTCCAAACGGGCAGACCGGGTATCGGCAGTCTGCACATTGAGAACAGAAGCCACCGTGCCCCAAGGCAGCGATGTCCGCTGCGGTCACATCCAGGCCGGCTAGCAGTCGGGGCACGATGAGGTCGAAAATGCTGGCTTTGTGGTACATGACACAACCGGGGAGACCCAACACCGGCACGCGGCCGGCCGAGCCTTCGGCCCAGGCCATCAGAAACATGGCCCCTGGATAGACGGGTGCGCCATAGCTGACGATATCCGCTCCAGCCTCGCGGATGGCAAGCGGGGTGCGATCATCCGGGTCTACAGACATGCCTCCGGTCACAACAACCAGGTCTGCTCCCTGAGCAAGAAAGTCACGGATGCCCGTCGCCGTCATCGTTGTGTCATCGCTTGTGAGCGTCTGCCCTATCACTGTGCATCCCAGGGAGGCGAACTTTTTTCGCAGAACGGGACCAAAACCATCCTGAATGCGACCACTGTAGACTTCACTGCCAGTGGTCACGATGCCCACCTTGGCAGGGTGCAGGGGCAACACCTCAATGACGGGTTTTGTGACCAGAGTCTCCAGTGCCCGCAGTTTCCCATCGTCAATAAGGAGAGGCACCACACGTGTGCCAGCTACGGCGCGGCCTTTGGTCACATACTGCAGACTGTGCAGGGTGGCCACGGTGATTTCGCCAAGGCTGTTTACCTTCGCAAGGGTGGGGACGTCTACCCGCAACAGACCGTCGCAGGAGGCTATGAGGTCGATACGGCCTTCTTTGGGGGACGTTTTTTCGAGATGGTTCCCAGCGATGGCTGCCACAAGGCGCTCTGCCGCGTCATTCTCATGCACCATGCCTGGTTGCTGCTCGAAGACGTAAAGGTGTTCCTTGCCTACGGACAAAAGAACTTCGATATCCTCTTCCCGTATGGTATGTCCCTTACGGAACACGGGACCTTTGCTTTCGCCCGGCACGATGCGGGTGATGTCATGGCAGAGGACGCTTCCCACAGCCTGGCGTACAGGTACGGTCTTCATATGGGGCTGGCTCATGTTTCCTCCGGCATGTTGACATTCCCTGCCATGACTGGCGGTCTTTTGTGCCTGTAATGGACCGAGATGCGTCGCCCACTTTTACATGTTGCAATTTTTAGCCGATTGTCACTATTTTGTCAAAACCGTGCTCACGGAGATACCAACGCAAACGGACATTCTGCTTGCCGTTGCGTAAAAAAAAACCTAAATATAAAAAGTCTGTTTGGTAGGGCATATATTGAAATATTCAACCAGCCTGATTTTTATGCTTTTTTTCGCCTACATCACTTCAGGCAAGACCTGACAGCCATCTGCGGTGGGGCAGTTTGTCCCGTTCCCGCCGGTGGTGTAGCGCGTTTTCTGTTCGTATCCCACGGCTCCTGACAAATTCCCCCATCCATTGTTGGTTTCTGCATGTTGAATGCGGATGTCGTCATGTTGAATGGCGACAAATATTCTTATGGGGGAAATATATGGAAAAGGATCTGGACTGCCGGGGACTAGCCTGCCCACAACCGGTTATGCGCTGTCGAGATCTGTTGACACAGGAGCATCCTGCTGTCCTGCGCGTCTTGGTCGACAATGCCGCAGCCTCTGAAAACGTCAGCCGCTTTCTGAGTCGTAACGGTTTCGCCACGACTGTCCACAAGGATAACGATGACCAATGGACTATCACGGCCCAGGCCAGCAGTTGCCAGGTCACGGAAGCTGATCCGGAAAAATCCCCCGACGCGACTGGCAAGACGCTGGTTCTCATTACCACCCCTACCCTTGGCCGTGGCGATGACACACTGGGTCGCAAACTTATGGACAATTTTCTTGGAAGTTTGGCAGAACTGGGCCCGGCACTATGGCGGATAGTGCTGCTGAACGGCGGCGTCACCTTGGCCTCCATGCCAGGTGTTGCCCTGGAACACCTTAAAGCACTTCAAGCGTCGGGTGTGGATGTCCTGGTCTGTGGCACATGCCTCAACCACTACGGCCTGCTGGAACAAAAACAAGTGGGCGAAACCACGAACATGATGGACATCGTGAGCAGTTTGGCACTGGCAGATAAAATCATCAGGCCGTGACCCTCAACATTCTGCGTTTGCTGAAAGGCGACCAGCAAAACATCTGGAGAGCAGGTATGAAAAATTTTTTGGCGACCACACCAGGCATCATCGTCACCGGCGTTATTATCGGCGTCTTGGCAAGTGTCCTTCAGAAATACGGCAATCCCGCTAATATGGGCATCTGTGTAGCCTGTTTCGGCCGGGATGTCGCCGGCGGCTTGGGCCTGCACCGTGCCGCAGTAGTGCAGTACCTACGGCCTGAAATTATGGGCTTGGTGCTGGGTTCACTTTTGGCTGCCTTAGCCACGCGCGAATTTCGGCCTCGTGGCGGTTCCGCGCCATTGGTGCGTTTTGTCCTTGGCATGATAGCCGCCATGGGGGCGCTGGTTTTTCTGGGATGTCCTTGGCGCGCCATATTGCGTCTGGCTGGCGGTGACGGCAACGCGTTGCTCGGTTTGGCCGGACTTGGTGTTGGTATCTGGATTGGCACCCTGTTCTTCAAGAATGGCTACTCACTGGGCCGTAGTTCCACACAAGGAGTGGCAGCCGGTGTGCTGTTCCCTGCCATAATGGCGGGCTTACTCCTCTTGTATTTCTTTTTCCCCCAAGTGGAGGGACAGGCACAAAGCGGTCCCATTTTCTACTCGGTGAAAGGCCCTGGCTCACAGCATGCGCCATTTCTTATTTCTTTTGGGCTTGCCTGCGTCATCGGCTTTGCGGCACAGCGCAGCCGTTTTTGCACCATGGGTGCCTTCCGCGATCTCTTTCTCTTTCGTTCGACGCATCTGCTTCTTGGCATCGTGGCCATGCTGGTCGCAGCCTTTGCCGCCAACTACTTGACAGGGAGTTTTACCCCTGGGTTCGCAGGCCAACCTGTAGCGCATACTGATCACATCTGGAACTTTATGGGCATGGTCACGGCTGGGCTAGCCTTCGCTCTCGCCGGTGGCTGCCCCGGAAGGCAGCTTTTCATGGCCGGCGAGGGCGACAGCGACGCCGCTGTCTTTGTCTTGGGCATGCTGGCGGGCGCCGCTATGGCCCACAATTTCGGTTCGGCCAGCTCAGGTGCTGGCATAGGAGCCTATGGCATACACGCCACTCTTATTGGCTTGGCCGTCTGTTTGGTCATCGGCGTGCTGAATCTCAAGAAGGCATAAAGGAGAATGACACATGCGTACCATTGATGCCCAGGGGCTATCCTGCCCCCAGCCACTGGTTTTGTTTCATGCGGCTATCAAGGAAAATGCCACTGATCCATTGGATGTGCTGGTCGATAACGAAGCTAGCCGTGAAAATGTTAGCCGGGAAGCTCGAAACCACGGTTGGAAAGTGGAAGCCATTGACATGGGGAACGGGACAACGAGGCTGGAGATTCGCAAATGACAGGCATTTGGGGCAAACTGTGTTCCCTGTTCCTGAGGAAGCACACCAATGCCCCGCCTCGTTCAACCAAGGACACGAATCGCGGTTTTCTTGTTTTCCACCATACCGGTGAGGTGATCAGGGCTGAACACCTCTTGCGCAATGCGGGATTTATTGTGGAAGTCAAAGGGCCTCCACCGGAATTGCGCACAGGCTGCGATATGGTCTTGTTATTCGAGCTGGTGCGTCAGCCAAAAATCATGGCACTTTTGGCCAAAGCCAATCTCGTGCCGGAACGCGCAGTGCCAGTGAGCGGTACATTGCTGGAGCCCGTGGCGCTCTTTCAAACACGCGATTTTGGCCAGTGGTTCATGGTTCGCGCCGCTAACATGAAAATCACCCTTGACAAGGCGAACGGTACCATTGTGAACATATCCGGTGGAGGGTGCCCCGATGTGCCCTGGCTGGCCATGCAGCTGGTAGGACGGCGTATCCTCGACGTGGAAGATCCCCTTACAGAAGGGCAGACGCTTTGTGCCTATGCCCTTCAAAAAGCCTTTGAGGAGGCACGGCGTCTATGCCATGGCTGATTTGTGGCACGGTGCCTGACGAACACTTCGAGCTCGTACACACGAAGTGGCACCTCGACGGAGACACGCTCCGTACTGAGGAGGGCTCCACACCAGAGATCGCGGTACACCGTGGCACTCCTGCATTGCTGGCCACAGCGATCCTGGCATGCACAGCGTTGGAAGTGGAACTGCCCGAAGCCCTTTTGGTGGGGGATACGGGCCAGGGGAAAGGCAGTCGTCGGCTGTACGCAGAGTTAGCCAATGGCCTGAAAGGCGCTTCTTTATCTGGTGTTACCTTCCATTATCTCTATCCTGATATTGACGCGCATAACCGTGTGCTCATGGCGATGGAGGAACGCGATCCTCGACCTCTTCTGGTGGCTGATGCCGGCTTCATGTATGTGGCCAAAATGAGCGGCTATGCCACCTCTTATGACATGTTCACTCCCGATGTGGGAGAACTGGCCTTTCTGGCAGATGAAAAGTCACCGCATCCATTTTACACACGAGGATTTCTGCTGGCTGAGGAAAAAGATATTCCCCGTTTGGTGGCGCGTGCTTACGGCCACGACAATGCGGCACGATGCCTGTTGATTAAAGGTTCGACAGACCATATTTATCTTGGGGGCACTTTTAAAGGCTGTGTGACAGAACCTTCTGTACCTGCCATGGAGGCCATAGGAGGCACAGGCGATATTATTACAGGCCTGGTCACAGCATTACTGATGCGTGGCCTTGCCCTTGAACATGCGGCCATGGCTGCGGCGCATGTCGGTCGCCTGTTGGCGAAACTCGTATGCCCAACACCTGCCACGCAGGTGGCAGAACTTTTGCCGCACATTCCTTCAGCTCTGCGTATCTTCCTTGCCAGTGACTTGGGGCATGATTACGTCCTCAATGACATGTCACAGGGAAAAACCTCATCATCCATGGAGAATGACTCATGAAGCTGCTGGAAAAAGCGCGCGCGGCCGGCTGAGCTGCCAAGTTTGCTCCAGGGGCTCTGGAGCGACTACTGGAAAATATGGAAGCCGCACCTGCACGGCCAGAACTGGAAAAGCGAGTATTGGCTGGCCGTGCTCACAACGAGGACGCCGCGATCATTGCCATTCCTCCTGGACGTGCACTGGTGCAAACCGTCGACGTGCTGGCCCCTATTGTCAACGACGCCTACGCCTTTGGACGGATTGCCGCAGCCAATGCCCTCTCCGACGTTTATGCTATGGGTGGCGAGCCATGGAGCGCCATGAATTTGGCTTTTTTCCCTCCTGCCCTTTCAGAAAACGACCCGGAGGGCGTGTTGCCTGCCATTTTGCAGGGTGGTCTGGACGCTATGCTGGAGGCAGGCGCCGTGCCCGCAGGCGGACATACGGTGCAGGATGAGGAACTCAAATACGGCCTCGCTGTTACCGGCATTATTGATCCCGCAAGCTTTGCGCGCAATGATGGTCTTGTGCCAGGCCAGCGGCTGCTGCTGACGAAACCCCTGGGCGTGGGGATCCTGGCCACGGCGGTCAAAGCACATTGGGAAGGAAGTGAAGAAAGCGAAGCCGAGATTCTGCGATGGGCAGGGCGTCTCAATAGTGCCGGTGGCACTGTCATCCGCGAACTGGCACTTACAGCCGCCACAGATATCACAGGCTTTGGCCTGGGGGACACGCTCTGGAAATGGCACTGGCCTCGGGCGTGAGCATAGAACTGTGGAGTGAATCCTTGCCGCTGTTGCCGCGCGCTCTGGAATTTGCTCGTGACGGCCTCATCCCCGCTGGCAGTCACGCCAACCGTTGCCATGCTGCTGCCAGCACACTGACAATGCCGAACGTGGACGAGGCCCTGGAAAGTCTGGTCTTTGACGCGCAAACCTCCGGCGGACTTTTGCTGGCCGTGAAGCCTGACAAGCTGGATCGTGCAAAAGAAATGCTCCTGGCTGCGGGAGACTTGGCCTGTGAGGTGGGCGAGGTGCAGGAGTCCCGGTCTGACGGCAAGGCATTGCGCCTGCTGTAGACAGGACCGACCGCAGGGCATCACTGGCGAAGGTGGCGCTGGTCACCTACGCGTACGGTGATATGGGAATTATCCATGTACTCCAGAAGTGTGATGAGGTATTTGCGCGACAGGCCCAGCAATTCCTTGAGGTTTCCTATGTCCAGGTTGTCGTGAGTTGAAAACCAATTCCGCACTTGTTGAAGGATACTCGCCAGTGCCGGGGCATGATAGTACAATCCTTCTTTTACCTTGACGAGATCGCCAGTTTCGCAAAGCAAACGCAGGATGGGAGCGGCAGTCTTGGCATCCACCTGCAAAGACTCCAACACATCCCTGAGGTTTGGCGGTGTGACCCCTCCCTTCACATGGGCATCTAGCAGACGTTGCCGCAGCATGGCTTGGTCTTCAGCCAGGCTGACGTTGTGTGAAGGCAGCCGCAGCCCTTCGCCCTCGGCGCAGAGCAGTTGTCGTTTGAGAGTGTGATTAAGCACGGTCTGAACGAGTTTGGGGGGAAGACCGTCACTCCAGCCTGAACACAATGCCCCGCGCGAAAAGACAGGCTTGAGCGGTTCCCGGCTGTGTATTTCAGCGGCGCGTGCCAGGCAGGCTTCCACCAGGCTGGCGAGAGCTTCTTTGCTCGTCCACCACCGGCCATCCCTGTCCCAGCAGATCGCATCGCCATTGCTCCCCAAGGAGTTCAGGGCGGCGAGGATCGCTGCTCCATGCAGGCCGGTCAGTACCTGCAGGTGTGGCACATCCGCGCCGATGACACCGCTAAGGCAAAGCACCGTGCTCACCAGCTCCGCACGGGCCTTATCGCGTTCAGCCACAGCATTCTTGCTTGCCGTAGGGGCCGAAACCCTGGCACCCAGGGCAGGCAATCTGGCGATGAGAGGCAAAGCGTGAGCACGTCGCGCGGCACGCAGCTCCGGGGGAAGGGGGCAAATCAATGGTCCGCCCGCGACCGTGCGCAAGGGAGCGTAAGCACGCAGCACGCAACGGTCGCCAAAAACACCGACCAGAGGCGCAGAAAAGCGCAGTTCGGCCAAGGCTGTTTCACCGGGGAGGAGTTTGTCCCTCTCAAAAAAAATCACGCGAGCGGAGCATTCTCGTGTGCCGTGGTGAAAATGGATCTCCGTGCGCTGACGTAGCGGACGTGGCGCAGAAGAAAGACAGGTGAGATGAACGATCCATCGACGGGAGGGGAAAAGCGTTCCAGGGTGGGCGAGGACAAAACCCCGCAGGATGTCTGCCACCTCCGAACCCTGTACGTTGACGGCACAGCGCTGTCCTACCTGTGCCGTTTCTGCAGGTTGCCCGTGATTTTGCAAAGTGCGGGCACGCACATGCAGGTCTGGCGGCATAAACGTCAACTCGTCACCAGCACGGCACGTTCCTGAAATGACAGTGCCTGTTACGATGGTGCCATATCCCTTGAGGCTGAAAACACGATCTACCGGCAGGCGGAAAAGATCACTACACCCACGGGGCGTCAACTCTGCGGCATGATGTATGATAGCGTCACGCAGTTCTGGCACTCCCTGCCCTGTGGCTGAAGAAACAGGCAGAATAGGCGAGTTCTCGAGAAATGTGCCGCGCAAAAAAAGACGCACGTCTTCCTCGACCATGGCAAGCCACTCCGGCTCCACCAAATCAATCTTGGTCAAGGCGATCAAGCCCGAACGCACACCCAAGAGGGAACAGATTTCCAGATGTTCCCTCGTCTGCGGCATGACACCCTCGTCCGCTGCGATAACCAGCAGCACGCAGTCTATGCCGGTAGCTCCAGCCACCATGTTTTTGACAAAGCGTTCGTGCCCAGGCACATCCACAAGGCCCAAACGCTTCCCATCGGGCAGATCCATCCAGGCAAAGCCCAGCTCAATGGTGATGCCACGCCGCCTTTCTTCGTCCAGACGGTCGCAGTCCATGCCCGTGAGCGCACGCACCAGAGATGTTTTGCCGTGGTCTATATGGCCAGCAGTTCCCAACACAACGGCCATGTTTGCTTCCTTCGCGAAATGGCGGAGACGCATAGGAGTCGAACCTACCGCAGGCCGTAAAGCCTGCCACGCGGTTTTGAAGACCGGGCGCCACACCGGTGACGAAGCGCCTCCGCAGATATGCCAGCTTACCTTTGTCCTGTGGTGTGCGTCAACTCCCTTCACTGTCAGCAATGTGTCTTATATGAGGCGGGACGTGCCGCAACACACCTGACACTGAGAAAATTTTGAGGTATGCTTCTGCACACAAACTTTACTACACAAGCCGAGGATACCCCCAAATGAACACGCTTTTCCGCGCTATTCCCGCAGTTGACACCAGCCTTTCTGCCTTGCGAGCTGCGGCTCCAGAGCTTGTGGGCAGTCCTGACGCTCCCCATGCGCTGCTTCGAGATCTGGTGGTTGAATTTTGGGAGAGCCGACGGGAGGCTATTCGCGTTGGCCGGTACAGGCATGAGGCTGATTTGACCTTGGAACGGCAGTTACCGGCATTGCTCAGTCATGTCCGCAAGGGGCTGCGGCCACGCGTAAGGTCCGTACTCAACGGCACAGGCGTGGTGGTGCATACGAATATGGGCCGGTCAGTGCTTGCCAGAGAGGCGTGCGAAGCCGTATCCCTGGCTGCCGGGAACTACTGTAACCTGGAACTGAACATGGAAACCGGCGGCCGTGGCAGTCGCCAGGCAATCATCGACCCCCTGCTGTGCCGCATCACCGGTGGAGAAAATGCCTTTGTGGTCAACAACAATGCCGCCGCCCTCTTGCTCATATTGGATACTTTTTGCAAAGACGGCGAGGTGATCATTTCTCGAGGGGAACTCGTGGAAATTGGGGGCAGCTTTCGCATCCCAGATATCATGGAAAAAAGCGGCACTATATTGCGCGAAGTGGGCACCACCAACCGTACGCATGAGCAGGATTATCGGAATGCCATTACGGAGCAGACCCGTGCGATTTTGCGAGTGCACACGTCCAACTATCGCATAGTGGGTTTTCATGCCGAGGTAGGATTGTCGGCATTGCACTCATTGGCACAAGAGCACGGTCTGCCTTTGTTTATGGATCTTGGAAGCGGCAGTTTGCTGGATTTTTCCTCATCGGGATTGCATGGAGAGCCTACCGTGCAGGAATGTATAGCTCATGGTGCGGACATGGTGTGCTTTTCAGGAGACAAGGTTTTGGGCGGGCCACAGGCGGGCATTATTGTGGGTCGCCACGATATGGTGGAACGTTTGAAGGCGAACCCATTGGCCCGTGCCCTGCGATGTGACAAACTCTGCCTCGCTGCGCTTGAAGCCACATTGCGCCTGTACATTGACCCGGAAAGAGCACGCCGTCTTGTGCCCACGCCGCGCATGATGTCTCTTTCGGCGGCTGATCTGGCGCGTGCCGCACGTTCCCTAGCCAGACAGATCAAACACGCCATTAAGACTGTTGAGCTGGAATGTGACATAACATTGCGTCCAGGTATTTCTCGCGTTGGCGGTGGAGCGTTTCCCCAGTATGATCTGCCCACCACACTCGTATGCCTCGCACCCGTGAAAGGTAGCGCCATGGCTCTCAAGACGGCTTTTTTGCAGACAACGCCCGCCCTTTTGGGGCGACTGGAAGATAATGCGTTTTGTATGGACCCGCGGACCATTCCAATATCCCGTTTTCGAGATGTTGCCAGCGTCACGGTTCAGGCATTGCACATATTGGCCGGCCGTTGAATGCTCACTGTCTTTTGAGGTGATGTGCCATGTTTGTTCCCATCACAGGGTAATAGTTTGCATTTATGCGATAATTGATATAAAATTGCAGGAAAGGTAACTTTCCACCGAAAACGTCACAATCGGCGGCGCGGTCCTAACCCGTGCGCGTTTCTAAGTATAACCAAGGAGCATCCCATGCAGAGCACTCGACGGAGTTTCCTCAAAGGCGTCGGTGCGGGGGTCCTCTGCCTCACATTGGGGCAGATGGGCTTTGATCTTGGCGAAGCCAAGGCCTATGTCCGCAAACTCAAAATTGAAGGGGCCAAAGAAGTTATCAGCATCTGTCCCTTCTGCGCTGTCCAATGCCAGATCATCGGGCATGTGAAGGACGGCAAACTTGTTTCTACCGAAGGTGACCCGGATTATCCCATTAACGAAGGTTCGCTCTGCGCCAAGGGCGCGGCGCTCTTCACCATGTACACCAGCGACCATCGGCTCAAGAAACCCATGTATCGTGCGCCGCACAGTGACCACTGGGAAGAAAAGAGCTGGGAATGGACACTGGATCAAATTGCGCATCGCGTAAAAGAAACACGCGACAGGGATATCATCCTCAAAAATGACAAGGGACAGACCGTCAACCGTTTTGAAACCATGTTCTGGATGGGCACATCCCACGCCTCCAACGAGGAATGCGCCGTCATTCATCAAGCACTGCGAGGCCTGGGCGTTGTCCATATGGACCACCAGGCACGGGTCTGACACAGCCCCACTGTTGCGGCTCTGGCAGAGTCGTTCGGACGCGGTGCTATGACCAACCACTGGATCGATATCAAGAATAGCGATGCAGTGCTCATTATCGGCAGTAATGCCGCAGAACATCATCCCGTCGCCTTCAAGTGGATTCAACGGGCGAAGGACAACGGCGCCGTGCTTATGCACGTTGACCCCAAGTTCTCCCGCACGTCTGCTCGCTGCGATTTTCATGTGCCCTTACGGTCTGGCACGGATATCGCCTTCCTAGGCGGCATGGTCAATTATATCATCCAAAACAACCTCTACTTCAAAGAGTATGTCGTTAATTATACCAACGCCACCTTTGTGGTAGGCAAGGATTACGCTTTTCAGGATGGCCTTTTCAGCGGCTACAATCCAACAACGCGCAAATACGACAAAAGCAAATGGGCTTTTGAAAAAAACAAGGACGGCGGCCCTGTTATTGACACAACGCTCAAGAACGAACGTTGCGTGTTCAATCTTATGCGCAAACATTACTCCCGTTACACCCTGAAAAATGTTTCAGATGTCACGGGGGTTTCCGAAGAGAACTTGCGTAAAGTCTATGACGCTTTCTGCGCCACAGGCCGGCCAGACAAGGCGGGGACCATCCTTTACGCCCTGGGCTGGACTCAACATACTGTGGGTGTGCAAAATATCCGCACCTCGACCCTCATCCAGCTGTTGCTGGGCAACATCGGCGTGGCCGGCGGGGGTATCAATGCCCTTCGCGGAGAACCCAATGTGCAGGGGTCTACGGACCATGCCCTGCTGTACAACAACCTGCCGGGCTACATCGCCCTCCCGCTCTCGTCATGGCAGACGCTTGCAGAGTTCCAGAAGGCCAACACGCCGGTCACCACGCTGAAAACCAGCGCCAACTGGTGGAGCAACCGACCCAAATACATGGTGAGTTTGCTCAAAGGCTGGTTTGGCGATGCGGCCACGAAGGAGAATGACTTCTGTTATGAGCTGCTTCCCAAGGGCGAGCCGGGCGAAGACTACTCCTACATGTACGCCATGGATCGCACCTACAACGGCAAGATGCGCGGTGGCTTCGTGTGGGGAGTCAATCCCATGAGCAGCTTCCCCAATACCAACAAGATGCGTACGGCCCTGGACAACCTGGACTGGCTTGTCTGCTGTGAGCTTCACAACTCCGAAACAACGGACAACTGGCGGCGCCCGGGTGTTGACCCCAAGGCTTGCAAGACGGAAGTCTTTCTGCTGCCTTCGGCCCACCGCATCGAAAAGGAGGGCACCATCAGTAACAGTGGCCGCTGGCTGCAATGGTTCGACCAGGCAGTGAAGCCTGCTGGTGAAGGCCGCTGCTTTGCGGATATCGTGGTGCCCTTGTTTAATCGTATCCGTGAACTGTACAAAACCGAGGGAGGTACGCTGCCCGATCCCATCCTCAAGATGCACTGGACCGAAAAATTCGACGCCGCCGAATGGACGCGGCGCATCAACGGCCAGTTCTGGCAGGATACGGAAGTCAACGGCAAACTGTACAAGCGCGGTCAGCAGGTGCCCGCCTTTGGCGTGCTCAAGGATGACGGCTCCACTTCTTCGCTCAACTGGCTCTATGCGGGCAGCTGGACGGAGGAAGACGGCAACAAGTCCAAACGGCGTAACACCACTCAGACGCCCATGCAGGCCAAGATTGGTCTCTATCCCAATTGGTCGTGGTGTTGGCCCGTCAACCGGCGCATCCTCTACAACCGTGCCTCGGTGGACGTGAACGGAAAGCCCTTCAACCCTGAGAAGCCCGTTATTGCCTGGCAAGACGGCAAGTGGGTGGGCGACGTGCCCGACGGTCCCTGGCCGCCTCTGGCCATGGAAGGGGGTAAGCTGCCCTTCATCATGTGTAAGGACGGATGCGCCCAATTCTACGGTCCTGGCCGTGAAGACGGTCCCTTCCCCGAACACTACGAACCTGCAGAGACGCCTTTAGCCAATCATCCGTTCTCTAAGCAGCTGGTGAGTCCGGTGTACAAGTTCCATACAACGCCGCATGATAAGATCGCCTTGCCGGCTGACCCCAAGTACCCCATTGTGCTGACTACCTACAGCCTTACAGAGCATTGGTGTGGCGGCGGGGAAACCCGTAACGTGCCCAATCTGCTGGAAGCCGAACCCCAGCTCTATGTGGAAATGAGCCACGAGCTGGCTGAGGAAAAGGGTATCAAGAACGGTGATGGCGTTATTCTGGAAAGTCCGCGAGGCCGGGTTGAGGCTATCGCCATGGTGACGATACGCATCAGGCCCTTTACGGTCATGGGCAAAACGCTTCACCTGGTGGGCATGCCCTTCTTTGCCGGATGGACCACGCCCAAGTGCGGTGATACCACCAATCGGCTGACGGTGACGGCGTATGACCCCAATACGACCATTCCTGAAACAAAGGTTTGTTGCGTCAACCTGCGCAAGGCAGATAAACTGACCGAGATAGGCTAACGAACAGCCAATTGCCGGGCGTCCCCATTGCGGGGCGCCCGTAAGCACGGAGCGAATTATGCCGAAATCATTCCTGGTTGATACCACTCGGTGCACGGCATGTCGGGGCTGCCAGCTGGCCTGCAAGGAATGGCACGACCTCCCCGCCAACGAAACAAAACAAACCGGTACGCACCAGAATCCTCCGGATCTCAATCCATATAACTACAAAATTGTCCGATTTCGCGAGCACCTGGACGAAAAGGGCAATGTGGTCTGGAACTTTTTCCCCGACCAATGCCGGCACTGCGTCATCCCCATCTGTAAAGAGGTTGCAGACATGGCGGTGCCTGGTGCCATTGTCAAGGATGAGCGCACGGGAGCTGTGCTTGTGACGGAGAAAGCTGCGCAGCTGTCAGAGGCGGACATCAAAGCCGTCATAGACGCATGCCCCTACAACATCCCTCGGTTGGATACCAAAACACATCTTCTGACGAAATGTGACATGTGTGCAGATCGTGTGCAGGCAGGCATGCTGCCCATGTGTGTCAAAACCTGTCCCACAGGGGCCATGTCTTTTGGTGAAAGAGACGAGATACTGGATCTAGCCCAAAAAAGGCTGGACGTGGTCAAACAAAAACATCCCAAAGCATATCTTGCATACGTGCGTGACGTGAGCGTCATTTACTTATTGGCCGAAGAGAAAAAATACTATTACGAGTATGCGAGTTTCATGTAGATTATGGGCAAGGCGGTTCCGTTCGGCATCGCCTTGCTGCCATACAGCTGCGACTGAGACCATGTTGCCCGGTGCATGCTTGGTTACACTGCGGTACAACGCAGGCGAGAGATAGTCCATGGCTGAGAAACGACAGAGCGCCGCACAGACTTTGAAGGAGATCATGGGGTGGCGACCAGCGTTCGCTTCTGTGCTGCAAGCATTTGAACCCATTTTGAGTGCCCAGGAAGAGGCAGCCTCAGCCTTATGCGCCTGCGCAAAAGATTCGGGGCTGTCGCTCCCTCCGGTGCAGAACAATCGTCTGGAACAGGGCGTTTCTCTTTTGATGGGGGAAAGTCTGACGGGCACGGCTCCTACAGTGCAGTATTGTGCCGACAGGCTTCTGCCTCTGTTGTCAAGCCTGGACGCACTGGCAGCACAGGCAACATCCCTCAGCACGTTTTTTGCTCATTGCCATGAGGGCGATGGGCAAATATCCGACACACTGGTCAATGCTGTGGCCGGAAATGACGAAGATGCTTTATCCAGCTTGGCAAGGGTAGAGGGTGTGGAACCGTCATTGCTGGGTTTTACGGCGGGCTTTGTGGTCGGCCCTGTATTGCACGCATTGGTGGTCAATAGTTTTGTAGACGGTGCGGCTTTATGGGAAGGCATTTGGCGGCAGGGATACTGCCCGGTGTGCGGGGCACTGCCCACCATAAGCTGGCTGGACAAACGTGTGGTGGATGAAAAGAACGCTTTTCTTGTCGGTGGCGGAGGAAAGAAACATCTGCACTGTTTTGTCTGCGGTGCTGATTGGACCTTTCGTCGCGGGGCCTGTCCGGCCTGTGGCAAAGAGGGCAGTGGCGTTCTAGAATTTCTGCGCGAAAGCGGTACGTCCCACGGTGAACGTGTGGAATGGTGCACGTCTTGCAAGGGATATCTGCCCAATGTAGACCTGCGCGAACGCGAGTTCGTACCCCACCTGGACGCACTCGCCCTCGGAATGATGCATCTGGACATGGTAGCCGCACGCAATAAATTACGCCCCTTGCATCCCACATTTTGGAACATACCTAGCTGAGACAGGAATCATTTGCAGACCTCGGTGGATGGGTTCTATGGGCTTGCGGCAGCCTTGAAGAGACCCATCCACCGTATATGGTATAGAGAGTACATGGCAGATACTCATATACGCTGAATTTTTTCAACGTTAGAGAGAATGGCGCACCTAGGATGGCGGAGCAATCGTATGAATATTGGTGCATACACATTTGAAGAATTTCGTCGCCTTGCAGAGCAATTTCATGGCTATGCGGCGCCAGGACTGCTGGTCGGCGGTTACATGGTGGAGCTGGCAAAAAGACATCTTCCCGAGGGCACACTTTTCGAGGCTGTGGTAGAATCGCCCAAATGCTTGCCAGACGCCGTCCAGTTGCTGACCTTGTGCAGTACGGGGAATCAGCGTTTGAAAATTCACAATCTCGGACGCTATGCAGTGTCCCTTTTTGACAAAAACAGTGGCGAAGGCATACGTGTCAGTCTCAATCCCCAGAAAATGACGGCCTATCCGGAATTGCATTCCTGGTTTTTCAAAGAGAAAGCCAAGCACGAACAGGATGTTCAACGTCTTGAACAGGAAATTGAACGCGCTGGAGACAGCATTTGCGACGTAGCTCATGTGACCGTAAAGCACCGTTTTATAGGGCACAGGCACATGATGCGTATTGCCTGCTGTAGCATCTGTGGTGAAGCCTATCCTGCGGAGGATGGTCCTGTTTGCCGTGGCTGTCAGGGTGAGGCTCCTTATGTTGTGGCACGGAGGGAGATCAAAGATTGCCAGACCGCGGCACCGAGCCTTCGCGTGGTTCCAGTGGAGGAATCTGTGGGGAAAGTCGCTGCCCATGACATGACTCGCATAGAACCGGGTGTCTTCAAGGGGCCTGAATTTAAAGCCGGTCATCGTATTTCGGTAGGCGATATATGCCGACTGCAACAAATGGGACGTTTTCATATTGCAGTATCTGAGAAACCAGACCATACCAATCAGGAGGCGTTTGGCGAGCCAGTACATGAAAATGAGGCCGCAGAAGCCTTCGCACAGCGTATGGCCGGTGAGGGCGTGACCTATTCCCTGCCGCCACGCGAAGGAAAGATCGACTTCAAAGCCGCATGTGACGGCCTCTTCTGTGCGGATGTAGAGCGAATGAGACGCTTCAATCTCGTCCCCGAAGTCATGACGGCTTCACGGCAGGACGCCACACTGGTCAAACAAGGCAGCCCCTTGGCTGGGACACGCGCTATCCCTCTCTTCATTTCACGTGAACGACTGGCCCAAGCTCTGGAAATGCTTGAAGACGGCCCACTCTTCAGCGTTCTCCCCCTGCGTCAGGCAAAAGTGGGTATTCTGGTGACCGGTACCGAAGTATTTCAGGGTATTATTGAGGACAAGTTTATTCCCATAATAACTGGAAAGGTCACAGCTCTACAATGTTCTGTTGTGCGTACTGATATCGTGCCTGACGATAAGGAAGTTATGCGTGATTCCGTGGCTGCGATGCGTGAGGCCGGAGCGGATTTGCTCATTACTACAGGTGGACTCTCGGTTGACCCAGATGACGTGACCCGTCAGGCGATGCTGGAAGCTGGCCTTACAGACGTAGTTCATGGTGTCCCCGTGTTGCCAGGGACCATGAGTTTGGTTGGTCGCATTCCCGGAACTGCGGGAGATATGCAGGTATTAGGTGTGCCAGCTTGCGCCTTATATTACAAGACAACCTTCCTCGACCTTGTGCTGCCCCGTATGTTGGCCGGTCGCCCATTCACAAGAGCCGAGGCGTCACGCATGGGGGATGGCGGATACTGTTTGGCTTGCAAAACCTGCACCTGGCCAAAATGCTGGTTCGGCAAATAGCCACAGTTTGTAAACCCATAAGCGTAATGGCCGTTGGCAGAGTCTCATGGCCGATTGGTCATGCGTTCCTGTAAATCCGCAAGACAGGCCCCGGCTGAGGGAAATTCCCTGCGGATGGACGTGTAATTCGGCACCTGATAGGCCAGACCACCGTCATAGAGGACCAGTTCGCCGGCGAAAGCATCTACGTCATCCGGATCGTGTGTGATGACCATAACGGGAATATCCAGTTGAGAGAGCAGATATGTCAATTCCTGACGTAAACGTTCTCGCAACAGGGGGTCAAGAGCGGAAAAGGGTTCGTCCAGCAAGAGGAGTTGAGGGTCGGCGTTGCAGGCTCGCGCCAAGGCTGCACGCTGCTTTTGTCCGCCGGAAAGCTGGGCAGGGAAATGCCGCGCAAGATCCCCTATGCCAAAGCGTTTCAACATGGCATGGGCCCGATCCTGTTCTTGTGCTTTCACAAAATGCGGGAGGCAACCCGTTCGCGGATAGGCAACATTTTGCAGGACTGTGAGATGAGGGAAAAGCGCGTAATCCTGAAACATGTAGCCGATATGCCGTTGTTGGACAGGCACGGCAATTCGCTGCTGACTGTCAAATAACGTGCGTGATCCAACACAGATATGCCCGGCATCAGGTTTTGCCAGCCCGGCAATACACTGCATGGTCAATGTCTTTCCAGAGCCAGAGGGGCCGAAGAGAACCGCACTCTTTTTGTCTTGGGCAAAGGCGTAGCGCACATCCAACCTGAAAGGAGTGGACGTATTGCGAAACACCTTGACCAGCCTGAGGGAGAGCATCAGGTTCCAACCTTCCGTTTCATGAGCAATTCCGCTGTGACGAGCAAGCCCACACAAACGGCAGAAGTTACGATAACCAATACGGCGGCACGTGCGTCATCCCCTGCCTGAAAGGCGTCGTAAATGGCAAGGGCTAAGGTTTGTGTCTTTCCGGGGATGTTCCCGGCTATCATAAGAGTGGCCCCGAACTCGCCCATGCCACGGGCGAAAGCCAACATGACGCCGGCAAAAATGCCTTTCCACGCCAGGGGGAGGGAAACACTGACGAAAACACACCACTCCGAGGCTCCAAGCGTACGAGCCGCATCTTCCAGGCGACGATCCACCTGTTCTAGAGCGGCACGTGCCGACTTGTAAATGAGAGGGAAAACCACCACCGTGGCAGCTACAACAGCCCCCTGCCAGGAAAAAATGAGATTGATGCCAATATCTTCAAGCCAGTGACCAAAGACACCCCGTCGCCCAACCAAGAGAATAAGGTAGTATCCGAGCACCGTGGGTGGCAATACGAGCGGTAAGGAACAGAGGGCGTCCAACAGTGCGGGCAGAGGGCCGCGACGTCGCGCCAGTCCCCAGGCAGTCAATGTCGCAGCGATAAAGGAAATGAGCGTTGCCAGACCTGCCACACGGAGCGAAAGCTCAAGAGGGGAAGCCAAGCCGAGATCGGAAATATTCATGGGCAGCCTCAAGGGCGGCGCACTATTTCCGCGCCGCCCTTGGATACACGGCGACTACGGCTTTGAAAAACCGTATTTGGCAAGCACGGCCTGCCCTTCGCTGGAAAGCACATAATTTAAGAATTCCTGTCCCATCTTGGCGTTCTTTCCAGTAGTGGCCACGGCAATGGGATAGCTTACGGGATCATGTCCCCCGACAATCATGACGGTATCCACCTTGTCAGCCATTTGCTTTGCGTCGGTACGGTAGACAAAGCCAGCGTCAACCTCGCCACGTGCAACATAATCCAGCACCTGACGGACGCTGTTGCCCTGGATATACTGGGGCATGAGCTTCTCCCACAAACCTGCAGATGTCAGTGCCGCTTTGGTATAACGTCCTGCAGGCACGGAATCGGGATTCCCCAAGGCAATTTTTGAAAAGTCCTTGAGATCAGAGAGGCTTGCGGGCTTTTTTGACCCCTTTGGCACAATGAGCACTAGGTCATTGAGGGCGAAATTTTTGCGCGTTCCCGCATTGACCACTTTGGCTGCCACTGCCTTGTCCATGGTAGCCTGATCTGCAGAAGCGAAAACATCGACAGGAGCGCCCTCTTGAATCTGTTTGAGAAGGGGATTGGATGCGGCGAAATTGGTATTGACCACAAGGCCCTTATGCCGATTTTCAAACATCCCCTTGAGTTCGGTAAAGACATTGGTCAGGCTGGCAGCTGCGGAAACCGTCATCTCTTCTGCGTTAGCAGGCAGGCACAATAAAAAGGCAGCAAAGATCGCCATGGTCACTTGGGTACAGAAATTGCGGCAAGCTGACATGATATCCTCCTTTTTATGGACAAAACTTTTTCCCAACGTGTATTCATACCCTATTTTTTCCTTTTGGCAAATCAACACGCTTTTTAAAAAAGCGTGTTGACTGTACAAGAGGAATCAATCTCGGATAAAATGAAGCCATGACGAATGTGGAAAAAAATCACAGCAAACTGTCACAATTTCTGCATAAGCTTTCGGCCAGTGATCGGACATGGCTCTTGAAAAAACTCTTGTTCGACGACGCCGACGCTTCTTTGCCTGATGCCAGAAGGCTCCACAAGCAGGAACTCCTGGCAGCTGAAACATGGCTCTGGGAGCGTGCTCAAACTGCGAGCAACACCCGCGAGCGTCTGCCACGCATGCGCATGTGGTGTATCTTTTTGCTGTTGCGGTACGGCGCGCTTCGTGTTGTGGAAATCTTACATCTTAGGCAAAAAGATCTGGACTTTACTCAGGCAATGGTGCGTGTGAGCAGGGGACGCACAGTTCCCTTACCTTACGTCACCGCTCGACGCATGCGTGGGATCTGGTTGGACCCGGCATTTGCCGTGAATGGCACGGATACACCTTTGTACTGCGATCCGAGTGCCATCCGCCGATGCTTTCAGCAATGTGGGCGTGCCTGCGGTTTGCCCAAAGGGCTTTTGACGGCACGGACGTTACGGCGCAACCGAGCGCTGGAACTCGGACGGCAAGGCCTCCCCCTGCCTGTGGTAAATGTGTTTTTGGGGCGCCATCTGGTGCAGGACAAGAATGATATTATGCGGTTTGACAGAAACAAAGCCGAGCAATTGTTACAAGAGCACATTCACGAAGAACGCAGTATGAAGACAAGTGCACGCAACGTATTTCAGGGTCGCATTGAAAACATACGGCAGGAAGGAATTTTGGTTCATGTGGTGCTGCGCACGTCTGGCGGGCTCCGCATGACGGCCATTATTACCGACACAAGTTACAAGACTCTGGCACTCAATGTAGGCACGTTGGTTAATGCAAGCATCAAGGCTCCCTGGGTCATATTGTTGCCAGACTCTACGCCACTCAACAATGTGCTTCCCGCAGAAAATTGCTACCAGGGCACCGTGGAACAAGTGCGCACTGACGCCAACGTCGTGGAGGTTCTGGTAACATTACAGGAAGGCAGTCAAGTTTGCGCACTCTGTGCCAACGGAGCGGCTTTCCCGGTCGACTTGGCTCAAGGTCAAACTGTGACGGTATATTTTAAGGCTTTCTCGGTCATTTTGACGTTGGATTGATGCATGAATATTGCCGGAGTGGTTTTGGCTGGAGGGCGCTCTTCCCGTATGGGACGAGACAAAGCCCTTTTGCGTCCATTTGGTGACAGCAACCCCCCTATGCTGGCCACCACATGGCGGCTTGTTACCCAATGTGCTTCCCCATGTTGGGTATCTTGCGCTCCTGGGCAGCCATACGCGGGGTATCCATGCCTCTTTGACGATGAGAAGGGGCAAGGCCCTCTTTCCGGTGTCACGGTCGCCCTCCGGAGCGCCAGGGCGGCAAGTTGCGATGCCGTGCTCACTTTGCCCTGCGACCTTCCTTTTATGGACGTGGACACGTTACGTGCGCTTCTCTCAGCCCATGACCAATCGGCCACAGATAATCTTGTCACCATGTACTCTGCATCGAGCGGCAGGGCAGAAACCTTGGTGGCCGTATACGCAACAGCAGCCTTACCCTTTCTGGAATCAGCATTGTCGTCAGGACGACGTTGCCTCTTTCAGAGCATTCCTGCTGATAAACGTCAACTTCTGTACTATGACGAAACATGTGCACAACGTTTCTTCAACATAAATGATGCTAGGGACTTGGCACTAGTTGTAACACTCCTCAGTCAACAATGATCTTCTCTTGAAATGCCTCCCATCACATCTATACTATGAAACAGGCTTCCTCACATAACACTGCATCACTAGACTGACACTCATGATGGCGCTAGCGTCCAGTTTTGCGAAAACAGTCGTCACGCTGTAACAAAGTCTGTCAATGCGGAGTAATGAGGTCATTCTTCTGGCATTGCCACAATGAGAGTAAACTGATATCTCTAAAGAAAGGAGTGTTCCGAAATGAGAGTAAGCTGTGTACAACTGAGCGCTTTACAAAAAAGCGTCGGGCTGATTACGCTGTTTCACAGCGCCAACATATCCTGCCATCCTTAGTCGGTTCAGGGAACGGCACAGGCCAGCGCCGTTGATTCGTGCGTGGTCACATCCACATGAACAAGCAGGAGCCAGAAAACATGGAAGAATTTTCGCGCATACGGCGTTTGCCGCCTTACGTCTTTGCGGTGGTGGGGGAGCTCAAGATGCGCCTGCGCCGCCAGAACATTGATATCGTGGACTTCAGCATGGGCAATCCTGACATGCCGACGCCCGACCACATTGTGGACAAGCTCGTTGAGGCCGCCAGGAAGCCGGTGAACCATCGCTACTCGCTTTCACGCGGCATTCCCAACCTGCGCAAGGCCGTCTGTGACCGGTACGCACGCCATTTCGGCGTACAGCTTGATCCGGAAAGCGAATCCATCGTCACCCTGGGTTCCAAGGAGGGGCTGGCACACCTTTCGCTGGCCATGCTGGAGCCTGGCGATGTCGTTCTGGCGCCGGACCCCACCTATCCCATTCACAAATACGCGCCCATCATCGCCGGGGCGGACGTGCGCAGCGTGCCCATCGGTCCTGGCCGCGACTTTTTTGAGGATCTGGAGACGGCCACCCGTCAGGCCTGGCCCAAGCCCAAGGTGCTTTTCATCTGTTACCCGCACAATCCCACCACCGAAGTGACCGACCTGGAATTTTTCCAGAAGGTGACGGATTTTGCCAAGGAAAACCATCTCTGGGTCGTGCACGACATGGCCTATGCCGACCTCGTCTTTGACGGCTACAAGGCCCCGAGTTTCCTGCAGGCCAGCGGTGCCAAGGACGTGGGCGTGGAATTCTTTTCCATGTCCAAGAGCTATTCCATGCCGGGTTGGCGCGTGGGTTTTGCCGTGGGCAACAAGGATCTGATCCACGCTCTGGCGCGCATCAAGAGCTATCTGGATTACGGCATGTTCCAGCCCATACAGATCGCTTCCACCGTGGCGCTCAACGGGACTGAGGACTGCGTGGAGCACATCCGCAAGGTCTATGAACAGCGCCGCGACCATCTTATTGACGGTCTGAACCGCATAGGATGGACCACGCCCGCGCCCAAGGCCACCATGTTTGTGTGGGCGCGCATCCCCGAACCCTTCCGCAAGATGGGTTCTGTGGAATTTTCCAAGCTGCTCCTGCAAGAGGCGCACGTGGCGGTTTCACCCGGGCTGGGTTTCGGCTCGTACGGTGACGAGTATGTGCGTCTGGCCCTGATTGAAAACGAGCACCGCACACGCCAGGCCATCAGCAGCATTCGTCGCCTGCTGTCTGGTGTGGGAGACTGACATGGCCGCAACCTCTTCGGGAGAACACATGACCAGGAACAGCGACAAAGCCCTTGTGGTGGGTTTGGCCGGTTTTGGGACGGTGGGTGGCGGTCTTGTGCGGCTGCTTCAAGAAAATGCGGACCTTGTCCGTCTCAGGACAGGACGCGACATCCGTCTGAAAAAGGTTTTGGTGCGCAATGTCACCAAGGCGCGCGCCGCCCAGTTGCCACCGGGGACGGAACTGGTGACCGACCCACATGCCCTGACCGACGATCCGGAAATCGACGTGCTGGTGGAGCTCATCGGGGGTATGGATCACGCCCGCGCCCTCATTGACCGCGCCCTGGACCAGGGCAAGCATATCGTTACCGCCAACAAGGCCCTGCTGGCTGAGGAAGGCCTGGAACTTTTCCAGAAGGCGGCCCGCAAAAAACGCATTTTGCGCTATGAGGCCAGTGTGGCCGGCGCCATCCCCATTGTGGAGGCCCTCAAGGAAAGCCTGACGGGCAACCGTGTGGGATCGCTCATGGGCATTCTCAACGGCACAAGCAATTACATCCTGTCCGAGATGACGACCAACGGCGTGGAGTTTGACGTGGCCCTGAAGCAGGCCCAGCGTCTGGGCTATGCCGAGGCCGATCCCACACTGGACATTGACGGCCACGACGCCGCACACAAGCTGGTTTTGCTCATAAGGCTGGCCTACGGGGTGCACTATCCCTATACGGCGCTTTCGGTACGCGGCATACGCGGGCTCTCCGGACTGGACATACGGATGGCGCGTGAACTGGGCTACCGCATCAAGCTTATCGCCAGGGTGCGCCAGGCGCCAGGCGGATCTGACGGCCAGATACGTCTTGAAGCCGGCGTTTTCCCGGCGTTGGTACATCACACCTACCTTCTGGCCCGTGTGGGCGGCGTGTACAATGCCGTGCGCGTGGAGGCCAACGCGGCGGGCGCGCTCTTTTTTCACGGGCGCGGTGCCGGCGACCTGCCAACGGCGGGCGCGGTTCTGGGCGATCTTTTGGCCGTGGCCCGGGACGAGCACCCCAACAACACGGGGTTCGCTCTCAAGGAACTGCCGAAGGCCAGCATCGTTCCCCCGGAGGAACGCCGGTCCTGTTACTACGTGCGAGTCATGGTGGAGGACGCGCCGGGCGTGCTGCGAGACCTTTCCGGCTGCATGGCGGCCGAGGGCATCAGTATGGCGCAGGTCATCCAGAAGGGGGATGAGGGGAACGGGGTGCCTCTGGTCTTCATGACGCACGAAACTTCGGCCCGTGCCATGCGTGACGCCCTGCAGCGCACCATGGACGCCGGCCTGCTCAGGGAACCCGCCGTGTACTTCAGAGTGCTGGGCGGGGATCAGGAAAAATGAAGGGGGAAACGATGACGGATATTGACCGCCAGATGGCCATCATCAAAAGGGGCGTGGCCGAACTTGTCGACGAGGGTGAACTGCGCAAGAAACTGGCACGCCAAAAGCCACTGCGCGTCAAGGTGGGCTTTGACCCCACGGCTCCAGACCTGCACCTCGGGCATACGGTTCTTATGCACAAGATGCGGCATTTTCAGGAACTGGGGCATCATGTCATCTTTCTCATCGGGGATTTCACGGGCCGCATCGGCGATCCGTCGGGCCGTTCGGAGACACGTCCACCCTTGACCGAGGAGCAGGTGCTGGCCAACGCCGAAACCTACAAGAAACAAGTTTTCAAGATTCTGGATCCGCAAAAAACCGAAGTGGCTTTCAATTCGGCCTGGCTGGGCAAGATGCAGGCCGCAGATTTCATCAAGCTGGCCTCCTGCTATACCGTGGCCCGCATGATGGAGCGAGACGATTTCGAAAAGCGGTTTCGAGAACAGCGGCCCATTTCCATCCACGAGTTCCTGTATCCGCTCTGTCAGGGATATGACTCGGTGGCGCTCAAATGCGATGTGGAAACGGGGGGTAATGACCAGAAGTTCAATCTTCTGGTGGGCCGCAACCTTCAGGCGCATTACGGCGTGGAGAGCCAGTGCATTCTGACCATGCCCTTGCTCGAGGGCACGGACGGCGTTCGCAAGATGTCAAAATCGTACGGCAACTACATAGGCATTGACGAGCCGCCGGCGCAGATTTTTGGCAAGGTCATGGGCATCTCGGACGCCTTGATGTGGCGCTATTACGAGCTGCTTTCTTCCCGGAGCCTGGAGGAAATCGCCGAGCTCAGGGCCAGTGTGGAAAATGGCACAACGCACCCCAAGGCGGCCAAGGAGGCCTTGGCGCACGAAATGGTGAGCCGCTACCACAGTGCGAAAGCGGCCGACGAAGCGAGGCAGGGATTCAACGCGGTCTTTGCGGACGGAGGTGTGCCCGACGACATGCCGGAGCACAGCTGTACCGCCGGCGAGGAAAGCACGCCTCCGGTTTTTCTGGAGGCCGCTGGTCTGGTCAAGAGCCGTGGCGAGGCCAAGCGTCTGATGCGCGAGGGGGCGCTTTCCATTGACGGCACGCGCTGTGACGACATGGCGACGCCGCTTTCTGTTGGCACATACGTTGTCAAATTGGGCAAAAAACGCTTCCTTCGCCTCAAAGTACGATAACGACACCGTCAGGGTCCTGCCACTGAGGAGAAGTGCCGTGCAAAAACTCTATGTCGCGATGGTCGGACTGCCCGCACGCGGTAAGTCGACCTTGGCCAAACATCTCTATGACGGCTTGACGGCTGAGGGCATCAACGCACGCCTGTTCAACAACGGTGACATGCGTCGTGCCCTCATGGGGTCGGAATCCACAAGGCCGGAATTCTACGATCCGACCAACAGCTTCGGGCGTGAGGCGCGGGAGCTGATCAACCGGCGCAACATGGAACAGGCCCGCGACTGGCTGACCCACGAGGGCGAGGTGGCCATTCTGGACGCCACCAACGTGACCCGTGCTCGACGACAAAAAATCGAGGCAACCCTCACGGAGGCTCCTGTCCTCTTTGTTCAGTGTGTCAATGAGGACCCTCTGTTGCTCAAGGCCTGCATCCATCGCAAGACACGCTTGCCGGAGTACGCTTCGTATACGGAAGAGGAGGCGTTGGAAAGTTTTCGCCAGCGTATTGTCCACTATGAGGCCGAGTACGAACCCCTCTCGGACGAGAAATACTGGATGTGCGTGGACGCCATGGCCAATCGTGTCCTGGACGAGAGGCCGTGCGAAAGCTCCCCCTATTATCCGGCCATACGCGAAATCGCGGTCAGCATGTGGGTGCCGGACCTGTATCTGGCCCGCCACGGGCAGACGGAATTCAACGTTCAGGGACGTGTGGGCGGGGATCCTTCGCTGACGGCCAAGGGCCGTGCGCAGGCCAGTGCCCTGGCCGCGCATTTGCGTGGCAAGCCCATCACCTGGGTGTTTACCTCCACGCGGACGCGGTCACACGAGACGGCCGCTCCCTTGCTGGCGGACCATCCCGGAGCTCATGTCATGGCCCTGAAGGAATTTGACGAAATCAACGCCGGCATCTGTGAAAACATGCTCTACAGTGAGATACGCGAGCGCATG
>JAGAEE010000153.1 GCA_017613295.1 Desulfovibrio sp.
ATCATTTTTTGAAAGAAAGTCAAGTAGATCTGTTGCAAATTGCAAACATGTGATATTGGCATTGTCAAAAAATGTGCGTTGAACTTCGGACATGGTTCCCGAATTCTCAGCAACAACGACAAATTGTGGAAGCTGGCTGACGCAGAGAAAGTTGGACATGGTTTTTATCTCGCTTCTTGTATTGATTCAATCATGCAATATTGTTTGTGTTGATTGCAATAATAATGAACGCTTGGATATACTCTGCTAACCATGCGCACGCAGTGCGAAGTTGATGGCAAAACATATGGCAATGGCGACCAGTACCGGATTCAGCTCGCGAAAACGTCCTGTAAGCGCCCTGATGCCTACCCAGCTGATGAAGCCGAAGCCGAAGCCTGTGGCAATATTGAATGTCAACGGCATCCCCACAATGGTAAGGAAGGCCGGCAGAGCCACTGTAAAGTGCTGAAAGCGGATTCGCAGTACCTCTTGCATCATCATGGCCCCCACAATAATCAGTGTCGGGGCCGTGGCGTAGGAGGGAACGAGAGCCACCAAAGGGGCAAAAAAAAGCGTCAGAAAAAAAAGTGCGGCGATGGTCACTGCGGTCAGGCCGGTTCGTCCTCCTTCGGCCACGCCAGCAGCGCATTCCAGGTAGCTGGTGGCCGTGGTGGCCCCCACGACGGCGCTTGCCATTGTGGCAATGGAATCGGTGACAAGAGCCCTGTCAAGATTATCGATATGCCCGTCTTTGCGGATGAATCCCGCTTTTTGTGACAGGCCGATGAGTACGCCCATATTGTCGAACAGATCGACCATTGTCAGGGTAAAAATGATGGAGACGAGACCATGCCCAAGGGCACCCATGATGTCCAGACGTCCAAATATCTCTACCGGCATGGGGGGACGAGGTGTGAAAAATGCTCCTTCAGGCATGGGCGAAAAACCCAGTGCCATGCCGACACAACTGATGGCAACAATACTGATCACCATACCGCCAGGAACGTGTAGGGCAATCAGTGCCGCTGTAAGAAATACACCACCGATGGCCAGCAATGTCTGCGGCGTGGCAAGGTCGCCCAGTGTAACAAAGGTGGAGGCGTTTGCGGTGACAATGCCGCAGTTTTTCATGCCGATAAAAGCAATAAAGGCGCCAATGCCCACCACTATGGCGTATTTGAGATCCATTGGGACGGCGTCAATAATCATTTGACGCACCCTGGTTACCGTCAGAACCAGAAAAACAACGCCTGAAACAAAGACCGCGCCCAGGCCGGTCTCCCAGTCATAACCCGCAGGGCCGCAGATGTAGTAAGCAAAAAACGCTGTGATGCCGAGACCGGGTGCGACGGCTACGGGAAAGCGCGCCCAGAGTCCCATGATCAGTGTCGCGATAATTGTTATCCAGATTGTCGCAGCCACGGCAGAATCCCTCGGCATACCGGCGTCAGCCAGCATGCCCGGGATTACGAAAATCAGGTAGCACATGGCCATGAAGCTAGTCAGGCCAGCCAGAATTTCACGCCTTACTGTGGTCTTGCGTTCAGAAAGAAGAAAAAGGCGTTCGGTAAGAGCATTGATCATTACGGTTCCTTGTCATGTGCGGTATATACTCCACCGAAGGACCGACGGCAAGTGGACAGGGAAAGCGTCCCTGATATTGGGAGGTCATCATTGACCGTTGGAAAAATTTTTGACAATCTCGGTTGTTACAGAATTATCGACAGGCTCAGAGGTCAACCAGAAACAGCTCTTCCTCGTTAATGGGCCTTCCTAGAAACATGGCACCGGTTTTGGCAAAGCGGGGCGTGTTGTCTGTGGTGAGGAACCGGTATTTGCCGCTGGCTTGGCCGGGATGCATCAAGCCCGAGCGTTGCAGTTCGTTGGCGACACTTTCTGCAGTGGTGGCCGCCGAATCCACAATGCGTACCTTCGGGCCAAGGACGTTTTGCAGTGCGCCTTGCAGCAGAGGAAAGTGCGTACATCCCAGGAGCAGGGTGTCCGGCTGAGGTGAATCCTGTTGTGGCAGATCGGCGAGGTGAAAAACGTCAGCCAGGTAACGGCGGGCTATCCCTTCCACAAGCGGCCCGTCCATCCATCCCTCTTCAGCCAAGGGGACAAACAGCGTACAGGCGCGTCCGGTGACAACGGCTTGGGGGCGGATTCGAGCAATGGCATGCTGGTAGGCTCCTCCGGCGATGGTGGCTTCTGTGGCGATGACCACAATATGACCGTTGCGGCTGGCGGAAGCTGCCGCAATGGCCCCGGGTTCAACAACTCCCAATACAGGCAGGGGGGAAAAATGTTCACGCAGCGTCGGTAATGCCGCTGAAGTGGCGGTGTTGCATGCCACCACCAGCATTTTTATGCCCATGTCCACAAGATGCTGCGCGGCCTTAAGCGTATAGCGCACAATGGTTGAACGTCCCTTGGTCCCGTAGGGCAAGCGGGCCGTGTCTCCGAGGTAGAGCAGATCTTCCGTTGGCAGGCGTTGAGCCAGGGCCTTGAAAACCGTCAGTCCACCCATGCCTGAATCAAAAAGACCCACTGGCAGCTGCGCAACATTTTTCATCATCAATTCCTTTGCGTCTTGAAATACCGGCTCTGGACCGAAAATGGCTGCCGGTGGATTAATAACGGAGCGTTGTATAAAACAAAATGCTTTTCATGGCAATTTGCCCTGTTTCAGGCTTCCATCGGAGGTCTGCTTGCGACAGTGGTTTGGGGAGAGGCAGAATGGGATAACCGTTTGGGGAAATTTGCTACGGGAGAGACCATTGCGTGCGCTGTAGCAAACAGGTATGCTTTCACTCCGGCGGACGGCCGTCTATCAAACAATTTAGCGTAAGGACATATTCATGCTGGCCATTCTGGAATATGGGGCAGGTAACCAGACAAGTGTCAGAAGAGCCCTGGATCATGAGCACATCCCCTGTGTTGTCACGGCAGACCCGACAATACTGCAACGTGCTCAGGGAGTCATATTCCCCGGAGTCGGTGCGGCGGGACAGGCCATGCGCGTGTTGCGTTCAACCGGACTGGACAAGATCCTGCGTTCTGTGGTGGAACGTCGGCAGCCACTGCTCGGAATCTGCCTGGGATGTCAGATACTGCTGGAACATAGTGACGAGAACGACACCACAACCTTGGGTGTCGTACCCGGAAGGTGCCGACGTTTTGACGACAATATGCGTGAAGATGATGGCTCGCCAGCACCGGTACCGCACATGGGATGGAACCGTTTGAACGTGATGAAGCCAAGCCCGTTGTTGCAGGGCATTGAGACTGCGGCGGAATTTTATTTTGTACACAGCTACTTTGCGGAACCGGCTTCGGACCTTGTGATTGCCACTACCGTTTACGGACGTGAATTCTGTTCTGCCTATGGTCGTGACGGTTTGTGGGCCGTCCAATTCCATCCTGAGAAAAGTGGTCGCCCCGGTTTGAAAATGTTGCGCAATTTTTACAGCTACTGCGAGGCCCATCATGCTCAGTAAACGCGTTATTCCTTGCCTTGATGTGCGCAACGGCAGACTGACCAAGGGAATCAAATTCGCTGGGAATGAAGACATCGGCGATCCTGTGGAAAGCGCAAGGCGTTACTATGAGGAAGGGGCTGATGAAATCGTGTTTTATGACATCACGGCCTCTGCCGAAGCGCGAGGGATTTTCCTTGATGTGGTTGAGCGGGTGGCGGCGCAGATATTCATTCCCTTTTCCGTAGGAGGCGGCATTTCCACTGTGGCAGACATGCGTGATGTTCTGCTGGCCGGTGCGGAAAAGGTCTCCGTCAATTCGGCCGCTGTCATCAATCCCCACTGTATCAGCGAGGGGGCAGAAGCCTTCGGTTCCCAGGCCATTGTTGTCGGGATGGACGTGCTGGCAGTACCGGTCACGTCGGAAATTCCTTCAGGATACGAAATCGTGATTCACGGCGGGCGCAAGCGTATGGGGATCGATGCGGTGGCCTGGGCGCGACGATGTCAGGCATTGGGGGCCGGGGAACTCTGCATCAACTCCATTGACGCAGACGGCACCAGGGACGGCTATGAACTCAATCTTACACGTACCATTGCCGAAGCCGTTTCCATTCCCGTCATCGCCTCTGGCGGGGCAGGCAAACCCCAGCACATGGTGGATGCCGTCACAAAGGGAAAGGCCTCGGCGGCTCTTATAGCGTCTATTGTGCATTACGGTCAGTATACCATTCGACAGTGCAAGGATTATATGGCTCAACACGGTGTCAGGGTACGCGGCACATGGTAAGGCAGACTCTTGCGTCAAATGGGGCATGGCAGGAAAGGGAAAAAGTGCCTGTCATTGGCGCATGCCCCGACAGTGTGGCTGGTTTGCCAGCGCGTTTTGTCAGTTTGCTACGTCGGTTGCCGCGTCTGGCCGTGGCGTTCTCAGGCGGACTGGACAGTCGTTTTCTGTGTCATGCGGCGCTGTTGTGCGGATGCGATGTGCTGGCGATACACGCACGCGGTCCTCACATCCCTCAAGCTGAGACTTCCCTGGCGCAAGCCTGGGCACAAGATCGTGGCCTGGCACTGATGACGTTGGAATACTCCCCCCTGATCTGGCCCGAAGTGGCCCGTATGGATAAGCAAAGGTGCTATGCCTGCAAAAGGGGCCTTGTCTCCCTGGTGCGCAAGGCTCTGAGTGACAACGGCGATGCGAAAAACAGGATACTGTGTGATGGCACCAATGCCGACGATTTGAAATCATATCGGCCCGGACTCAGGGCCTTGACCGAGGGGGGGGTGCGTTCCCCCCTGGCGGAAGTCGGTCTTGCCAAATCGGACGTGCGTGAAGCCGCACGAAAGAGCGGGCTTGATCAGCCGGAGCAACGCGCCCGACCTTGCCTGCTGACTCGCTTCTCCTACGGAGTCGCGCCGGATGTGACACTCCTGCAGCGTCTGGATGCCGCTGAAACGGCCTTGGCTGCTTTGAGCGTCAATGGTCATGAAGCCTTGGGAGATTTTCGGCTGAGGCTGACGCCGGCCCCCCTGCTGCATGCCCGTTGTTTGCCAAAGGAATTGTTGGGAAGAATAAAACAACTGTTGGAGCAGTTCGGCTTTTCCCACTGTATTTGTGTGGAAACCGCGCATGTGAGCGGTTTTTTCGATCGTTCTCGTGCCGACGGTATGGTAAGTGACGGTCGTTGAGGCAATGTGCCCTTTGTGAAGGGGGTCGCGCCAAAATGTGATCACCAATACTGGACTTTTTTTAAAAAATTTTTTATAATATAAAACTATTATAAAACAGATCTGCACCGCAATATCGTGAGCAAGGCGTTCGTTTCAGGCTTTTTTCGTGTGGGGCATAGACAAAGAAACGGATGTCGTGGCGCGATGCGTGTTTTTGCGGTCATATCAGGAGAACATCATGGCTCACAAGAAAATTGAACGGAAAAAGGAACTGGATCGTCGTCGCCACCGTCGTGCACAACGTCTGAAGCAACGCATCCACGAAGCCAAGTCTGCCAAGGCCTGACCTCTCCTTGCCGCTGTCTTGTCTGTTCCATTGTCCACGTGTGGCGAGGGGAGAAGGATGACGCACGCATGTGTCACACGGGACGGACTGTTGTGTGTCAAAAAGGTGCAGACCAGCCACAGGTGTGGCCTGTACATTCGCTCCAGTTCATCAATAGTTCCTTTGTGCTTTGAAATCTCCCCCCCCAGGAGGAAGGACGCGATTGACGGACGGCGGAGCCGATGGCATCCTTTTTATAAATATCTCCCCTCAGGGAGGGGCAATCCGCATGGCTCCTATACTCCCTTGACGGAGTCAGTCGGCGGAGTTGGTCAACTGTGGATTGAAACATTGATGATGGCGTTGCTATGCCTATTTATGAGTTTCGATGTCCCAAATGTCAGAAAAATTTTGAAGAGTGGGTTCGGCTTGCCGATGCGCATGGGCAAGAGCCGTGCCCTGAATGTGGTGCTCTGTCGCCACGTATAATGTCGCATACGTCCTTTGTTTTGAAGGGCGGCGGATGGTATGTCAGCGATTACGGCTATCGCAAGGGGGTGCATGAAGAAGGCACACAACCCTCAGAATCGAAGGAATCTGGAGAGTCGTCAGCAAAAAAGTCGACGGAAACCTCTTCTGCTGGCAAGGCAGACACGGCGAATGCATCTTCACCAAAGACGGCCACACCTTCGGACAAATCGTCCTCGGCCTCCGGGAGTGGAGGCTCAAAGGCTTCAGGAAATCCCGCTTAGTCGTAAGATTTCTCCATGCCTTGAGGTTTGGGGGCACAGAATGGGGCATTACGACCGATGGTCACGCTGATTGAGCCAGGAGAGAGGCTTTTGAAGGCAAGTACGAGGCAATCATGATTGAACGGTATACCCGTCAGGAGATGGGGCGCATCTGGACCCTGGAAAATCGCTACAAAGCCTGGTTAGATGTTGAACTGGCCGTATGCGAGGCGTGGAGCGATATGGGCCGTGTGCCAGCCAAGGCAGTGCAGAATATCAGATCCAAAGCCGCCATTGATGTGG
>JAGAEE010000020.1 GCA_017613295.1 Desulfovibrio sp.
CAACGACACCATACAGGTGCGCTGCCCCGGCGGTGAAGGCCTCGTGATACATGGAAACCTCCGGGGAAAGAGTGTGGCTGTCATGCGACAGTGCCGAAAGATAGCATACCCTCCGGAGATGCCTAGGGCAATACGGCAATGCGGTGTTTGCCGTAGATATTCCGGCTGTCCTTCGTGGCAGGAATGGCTTCCATGTCCCGTCATGACGGCATCCGAGTGGCGATTTTGCCTGTGATCAGCGCTTGAGTTCCATGGCCTTCTTCAGCATTTCGTCGGCGGTGGTCACTACCTTGCTGTTGGATTGGAAACCGCGCTGGGTGATGATCATGTCAACCATTTCTGCGGCCATGTCCACATTGGATTGTTCGATGTTGTAGGAAGCGATCTTGCCGAAATTCTCCGTTCCGGCCACGCCCATGACCATTTGCCCGCAGTCCGGAGTGGAGGAAAAGAGGTTGTTGCCTTCGCGTCGCAGATTGTATTCGCTGGTGAATCTGCAGACGGGAATCTGCCAGAGGTCCTGGTTCTCACTGTTGGAAAAGCTGCCCACCACCTTGCCGTCGGCAGTGATGTTGATGCCGTTGAGCTGGCCTTCGGGATAGCCGTTTTGTGAGAACTGGTACGTGACAGGTGTCTCTGCCACGTAGTTGGTGGTGGCGTCCACGCTAACAACGGCACTGTTGCCCATGCTCAGCAGGGACTGGGCATTGGTGCCCACGTCGGCCGCCGTGCCCGAGCCTGACCACTCCCCCGTAGCATGGACGCCGAGATCCACGGAGATGGTGGAGTCAAAGGCGTTCATCAGGGGGAGGCCATCGGAAGAAAGTGGTGCCGCAGACCAGGCGCTGAGGTCGACGAAACCCTGATCGTTCAGCCCTGTTCCGTTGGGAGTGTAGGCCGACATGTCCTGCAACTGCCCGTTGGCGTTAAAGGAGAGTGTTCCGGCCATGACGGGCACTGCCGCGCCATTTTCGCCGCTGTCGGTGGTGATCACATATTCCACGACGCTGCCCTCATGTCCTTGGGAGGGAGCACCGTCGAAATATATGGTGGCCTCGCGGGCGGCGCCGGTGGCGTCATAGAGGGTGAGGCTCTCGCTGTATCCGTGTGTGGTGTCAGCGAGGGGTGGTGTGGCACCTGCCGTATAGTGTTGCAGAAGGGAAAAATAGGGATTGCTCTCGCTTGAGGAGTAGTCCACACTCTGTCCGACATTGAAACGCATGGAAAGGGATGTTGTGGCACTGGCTTCCATGGTGGTGGACTTGTCCAGCGTGATCTGGGCCAGTTCGCCTTGGGAGCCGTCGGCGTTCATTCTGTAACCCATGACGGCGAGTCCGTCGGGAGTACGCAGCACGCCCTCGTTGTCACAGCGGAAGTCTCCGGCGCGGGTGTAGAAGTCACGCCCTTGCTCGTCCCTCACCTGAAAGTAACCCGTGCCATTGATGGCCAGGTCCGTGACCGTGTTGGACGACTCGAAGGAACCTTGCTGGAAGATGGTGCGCACGTCGTCGACGTATACGCCTTCGCCCTTCTGGCCCAACGCCACACAGGAGTTCTGCTGCGCCTTCCACCAATCTCCAATGTTGGCCTGCTGGGCATACCAGATGTCGGCAAACTGTATGTCTTGACTCTTGTACCCGATGGTGCTGACATTTGCGAGGTTGTTGGTGACGACGTTCATGCCGTCGCCCAGTGCCTTCATGCCGGTAGCGCCGATGTATAATGCCGCTCTCACAGTCTGCCTCCAGTGACATGGGAAAATGTTTCCCTCCCGAAATGCCGGGAATACCCCCTTCATGGGGTGAACATTCTGTCATTGTGCCCTGGCTTTTCGTGGAGAGCGTGTCGCCGAAGCGATGCGTGATCCGTTCAAGACTCAGGGTGGAAAGGAATTTTCTTCCTCTCCACCCCGTATAAAGCACATTTTGTGCCATCTATGGGCTCGCCTTGTTCAGCTCAGGCGGTTTGCCTATCTGTCATGCATGGAATTTGGCACGAGCCTTGGCAAAACCGTCAGCCGCATTGCGAATGACCTTTTCGTCCACACAGAAGGCCAGTCGGAAATAGCCCGGGCAGCCGAAGCCCGAGCCAGGCACGGCCAGAACGCGTTCCTCCAAGAGGGCGTTGACAAGGGCCACGTCATCGTCGCCCGGAGCCTTGGGGAAGAAATAGAAGGCCCCGGCGGGCATGTGAAACTCGTAGCCGGCGGCGGTCAGCACTTCGGCCATGGCCTTGCGGCGGGCGGCATAGACATCCACGGCCACTTGACTGCCGAGTGCGGCCGCCATGAGGTGCTGGCCTATGACCGGCGGATTGACAAAACCGAGAATGCGATTGGTCAGGGCAAGGGCCGCCATGAGTTCGTCCTTTTCCGGAAGGGCTGGCGAAACGGCCGCATAGCCCACGCGCTCGCCTGGCAGGGAAAGATTTTTGGAAAAGGAGCTGATGACCACGGCGTAGGGATAAAGCGGTAGAACCGAGGGCACCTTTGTGCCGTCATAGGCCAGAAAACGGTACGGTTCGTCCGCCACAAGCCAGATGGGTCGGCCGTATTGTCGGCTCTTGGTTTCCAGAAGGCCGACAATGCCCCTGAGCTCGTCGAGGCTGTATACGGCGCCGGTGGGGTTGTTGGGCGAATTGATGAGCAGTATGCGCGTTCTGGGGCCGATGGCTTCCTCCAGGGCCTTGAGGTCAGGGGCAAAGGTGTCCTTCTGGCTCATGACAGCGCGAAAAGTGCCACCGTGGTTGGCAATGTAAAAGCCGTATTCCACAAAATAGGGGGCGATGCCCAGCATTTCGTCGCCGGGGTTGACGACGGCGCGCAAAAAGGCGTTGAACATGCCGGCAGCGCCGCAGCCCAGGATAACGTCCCCGGAGGTGAGGCTCACGCCCTGTTCCTCGCTCAGGTGGGCGGCCAGCTTTTCACGGGCCCAGGCAAAGCCGCCGTTGGGCATGTAGCCGAAAGCGAAAGGTTCTTCCGCATGGGCGGCGAATTCGCGCAACCCCTTGGCTACTGCCGGTGGCGCGGGCAGGTCTGGGTTGCCAAGGCTGAAGTCGTAGACGCTGTCGGCGCCGTAACGGGCCTTAAGCTGGCCTCCGGCTTCGAACATACGGCGTATCCACGAGGCATTTTTCATATAACCAGTAACACTGTCAGCTAGAATGGCCATAGAGGACTCCCTGTTGTCTTTGAAATGACTATTGAGTATGATTTTCCCGTTGGTGAAAAAGTATCTGCCACGATATGGAGGCCCTGATGCAAAGTGACGCTTTCGGCAGTGTCTGCCGTTGTCTTGTTTTCGTCCTTTTCCCGACGCTGTTAATGACCGCTTGCGCGTCAAGGGATTCTGCGGACGAGTTCCAGGCTGGCATGAGTGTGACCGTCACCCTGCGTGACGAACACCGTTGTTCCCGCATTTCACCGGAAATACAGGTTTCTGCCGCCCCAAGCGGTACCGCCTATTATGATGTGCGCCTGGTGGAAGAATCCGTCGGTGAGGCCCAGGAGGTTTTTCTTGGCGGCGGCTCGTGGGAACATGATGGCTCTGGCGTCATACCCGAGGGCGTTCTCACGCGGCATTATCGCGGTCCGTGCCCACAGCCCGGTACGACGGGAAGGTACGCCTTTGTGGTGTCGGCCATGAGCCGCGAGAGCATGCAGCCCCTCGCCGTGCGCCTCTACCGTTTTGTGCAGGAATGAAGCCTGCCGCATCGAACCGCCGAAAGGCGGTTTTTTTGTGTAGAACAACTTTTTCTGACGCAACTTTCCTCAAAACGGTATCCGCAAGTCCCACATTCCGGCGCCTGCCGATGCCCGTTGTCAGTCGGGGAGTGGCGCCGACGTGCCGGGGGCATCTTCTTTTCGTTCTTCCGGAGGCACCGTGGCCACGGCCGACGTGACAATGCGCCGACGCGTTGGTCTGGCCGGTTCTTCGACACCGGGGCTGTTGTGGCGCACTGGTTGCGGCAGGGCATTGTACAGGGCCCAGAAGGCGGGATAGAGACCGGTCATGACGCCGGGATTGCCGAGCTTCTGGTGCGGGCTGATACAGGCGGCCAGTGCCAGAGCCATGGCCCAGAGCGGATCTGGAGCATTCCAGGCGGGGCGTGCCGCATTTTGTGACATTTTTCTCAATATGTGGCTCTCATCCATTTCCAGCCCGACGGCATGCAGAAAGCTTTCAGCCGTGGTACTATCGGTTCCCTGTGGCAGGTCTGGCAGGAACGTTTGCCCGTCACGCAGGGCACGGCTTGCGGCCAGAGTCAGGAGCAGGGGAGACCATGCCGCAGGAAAGGTGGCGGGCACCTCCAGGCGCGACAGATCTGCCAGCATGTCGGCCATTTTGGGTTTGCCATGGGCCGATATGCCGGTTGACTGACGACGCAGGTCGAGGCCGCAGCGTGTCAGAAGATCCCAGCCGGCCACGTCGGCCGGGAGCGTTGACCAGCGTCCCTTGAGCTGCACCTCACCGCCCAGAAGCAGCGGCAATGCCAGCAGAAAGAGGGCGAGCTCCGCCTCCATCTCCACGTCCGGCTGTTCCGGAAGGAGGAGGGGACACGGCGTGACGCGTACCGCCTTGGCCTCAACGGCGATATCGGCCCCTGCCGCGTGAAGGATAGGGAGAATGCGGCCCAGGGCCAGTTCGGCCTGGGGGTGGGCGGAAAGGTCCACGGTCACGCTTTTGTCGTAGCCGGGTGCGGACAGAAGCAGGCCTTCGGCGAGTTCCACGGGAAGGTCCGGCGGCAGGGATACAATGTCCGGGAGCATTCCGGAGCATTCCACGCGGGCGGGCAGTCCTTCGCTTTTGGGCACGACGGGCACGAAACGCGCTCCCAGCGAAGGCAGGAAGTGTCGCAGGGAGGAGAGGTCTGTCAGCTGAAGGTCTGTTCCGCCGGTAAACTTTGCCCGTGATGGTCGACCCAGATAATGCCCGAGGAGAAGAAAGAAATTCAAGGGGCTTTCACCGGCGTGTAGGACTTTATCGGGTGCTGCCAGGGGTGCGGCAGGGCGGGCGATGACTTCGTCCCCCTCGCGTGTTAGGCTAGCTCCCGCCTGGTTAAGCATTTTGACGCAGTCCACAAGGGGATCGTTCATAAGACAGGGGCCGAGGCGCAGTTTCTGACCCGTGGCGGCGGCCAGCATGAGCCAGGCGCGGCCTGTGCGACAGGAGATGGGCCCTTGAAGTCGCAGACTTACGGGCTTTTGTGCTGGGGCGAGGTTAAATGCCGTACGGGGCGCCTCCTTCGGCGTTGTTGCGGCTGAGCTCTCGCCGTCGTGAGCGTCGGGGCGCGGCAGGAACTCCACCTGCTGCATTAGGGAAAAGAAATGGCCGGAAAGGCGGGCGTCGCGGCTGACTCGCGCCACGGCAGTTTCCCAGGCTTCACGAACGAATTTCTCTTCCGTTGCGTCAAGCCTGGAGTTGGCGCCGCGCATTTTGTCCACAAGATTGCTGCGGCGCAGCAGCAGTCGCAGGATATCGCGATCTATTTCGCACACCACTTCGCGCAAAGGCTTGCGTGTACGTTTGTCAGCCCCGTCCCTGTCTTTGGGAACGCGGTGTCCCTTTCGGTCGGAGGAGGAAAAGTCCTTGCTGTTGTCTGTCATGGCCCTGTCTGATTGGAAAGATGTTGTGCAAGACCTCCTCTCGTTACATGGAAAAATCCGTACTGGCAAGAACTTCCTGGCAATGCCGCGCCGGATGCTGGCAGGGTGTGACGGCTCACGCACGGCTTGAGCGGCGCCGCACAGGGGGCTGGCGGCAGCAACAGGAAATGTGGCGGCTTTTCGTATATTTTTTTCAGAGGGGCTTGACGCAAAGGGCATTGGCTTGTTAATAAATGCGCAAGCCATACGCCCATCCTTTGTTGTGGAGGCGCTCGGCTACGCCCGGCAAATTTCGGACTTGCCGTGCGCCTCGCCAAATAAGGCGGGTTTTTTACAACATTTTTACGAGACTTGGAGGATACGTATGCCTACGTTTGTCGATCCGTCCAAATGCGACGGCTGCAAGGGTGGCGAAAAGACGGCGTGCATGTACATTTGCCCCAACGATCTGATGATCTTGGACGACAAAGAAATGCGCGCCTATAACCAGGAACCAGACGCCTGCTGGGAATGCTATTCCTGCGTGAAAATCTGCCCCCAGGGCGCCATCACGGCCCGCCCCTACGCCGACTTCGCCCCCATGGGTGGTACCTGTATCCCCATGCGTTCGGCCGACTCCGTCATGTGGACGGTCAAGTTCCGCAATGGCAACGTGAAACGCTTCAAATTCCCCATTCGCACCACGCCTGAAGGCACCATCAAGCCCTTTGACGATCCCAAGGGCAATGCCACGCTGGAAGACTCCAAGCTGTACACCGAAACCGCTCTGGCTGAACCCCAGAGTGTGCTCGGCAAGAAGTTTGAAGTGTCCGAAGCTGACAAAACCCTCACCTGCTAGCTTGTAGCGTACGCGAAAGGAGAAATTACTATGCCGATGCTTCCTGTGAAAGAAGCGAACAAAGGTATCGCCCTGGCCGAACCTGTTGTGAAGGAACACGACGTCGACGTGCTCATCGTGGGCGGCGGTATGGGCGCTTGCGGCGCCGCGTATGAAGCTGCCCGCTGGGGCAAGGACAACGGCGTCACCAACATCATGCTCTGCGATAAGGCCGCTCTCGAGCGTTCCGGCGCCGTGGCCCAGGGCCTTTCCGCCATCAACACCTTCATTGGTAACGACAACAACCACACCCCTGACGACTATGTGCGCATGGTGCGCACCGACCTCATGGGCATCGTGCGTGAAGACCTCATCTTTGATGTGGGCCGTCATGTGGACGATTCCGTGCATCTGTTCGAGGATTGGGGCCTGCCCTGCTGGATCAAAAAGGAAGACGGCGTCCACAACCTGAACGGTGCTGACGCCAAGGCCGCCGGCAAGAGCCTGCGCAAGGGTGACCGTCCCGTGCGTTCC
>JAGAEE010000154.1 GCA_017613295.1 Desulfovibrio sp.
GGTATAGGGCACTGACAAGCGTATACAGGCACAAATTCTGGCAAAAATGTCGGCGTCGATGCCATTGTCAAAGGCGTTCGGGTCAATGTCGTCGGCTTTTTTCACGCGCGGGACGCTAATGGTGTGAGGCCCCACGCCGTGCACCGCTTCCAGATGCTCGGCGTGCATGAGCAGGGAAGCAAACTCGTAACGGTACGACTCCAGACCGAAAAGCACCCCCAGGCCCACATCATCGATGCCTCCCTCCATGGCACGGTCCATGGCTTCCGTATGCCAGGCGTAGTCGTGCTTGGGACCGGCCGGATGCAATTTTTCGTAACTTTCCTTGTGGTAGGTCTCCTGAAAGAGGATGTAGGTTCCGATCTGCGCTTCCCTGAGCTTGCGGTAGTTTTCCACCGTGGTGGCCGCAATGTTCACGTTGACGCGGCGTATGGCCCCGTTGCGGTGTCTGATACCGTAGATGGTGTGGATGGACTCGAGAATGTACTCTATGGGATTCATGGTCGGATGCTCGCCCGCCTCAATGGCCAGGCGCTTGTGTCCCATGTCCTGCAGGGCCGTCACCTCGCGCACGATGTCTTCCTGCGAAAGCTTCTTGCGTGGCATGTGCGTATTCTGCCTGTGGTACGGACAATAAACACAGCTGTTGACGCAGTGGTTGGAAAGATAGAGTGGCGCAAAAAGCACGATACGGTTCCCGTAGAAATCCTTCTTGATCTGCTCGGCCAGGGCATACATGGCCTCAACCTTGTCAGGAAGGGTACATGACAGGAGCGTTGTGGCCTCGCGGTGGGAAAGTCCCTTGCGCTGCCTGGCCTTGTCGAGGAGACTGTCAATGAAACCGGCATCAGCGCAGTGCTTGTCGGCAAATTCCAGTGAGGCCAAGACCTCCTCGTGATTGATAAATTCTTCAGCCCGCAGGGATCGAGGATTGTACATGTCGAACTCCGTCGTCAGGAGATTGTTCCAGCCTTTATCTTTGTTTTGAAGATACGCTCTTTTCCCGACGTGCACCACATTTTCCGGTCATGAATTTAAAAAAAATGATAAATGAAGCACAGCGAGGATTACCGGCATATTCACACACAACCAGGCATGCTTCGCCGTGCGACATAGATGAACTTCGTGCCCCACGCAGAACGACGGTCTTGGCACAGTCCATTGAAAAAGCAGGTCGAACAACCGATGGAATGAGAAGGCCGCGCTGCTCCGCATCCGCCAGCATGGCCACGCCCACACGGTCTTTAACGGAATAGGCGGGATTGCGGCCCTCGATTTTGACCAGCTCCGTGGCTCTGTCTCCGGCCAGCCTGCGCAGCCGGACAATATGGCACGGGCCAGCGGATGTTCGCTTTTGCTCTCCAGAGCCAGAGCGCAGCCCAGGACATCGTCCGGCGATACGCGGTCTGCGGGCAGAATATTCGTCACCACTTCTCATATAGTGGTCACAGGGCATCCAGAACCGTAATACGGCTGTGGATCACCCCCATCCAGCAACTGAAGGCACAGACCCCTGTTCTTGCTGGGGTGAAAGGTGAATGCGGTGCGCCAAGCACACCCTCCGCGCCTTTTTGTTGCTCTACCGCCTAGGGCGGCTTTGCCATACCTTCTGCCCTGACATTTACTTAGTATTTTATATGGAATAGGCCCAAGGTCACATCACTAGTCCTGATTCACGACGGACGTTTGCTGTGTCAGAGTGCGTCGCACTTCCGGTCAGGCCAGCGGCCCAGCGCGTGTGGCAGACCTATCTGGTCGAAAATACGGCCACAGGTCTGCGACAGCATTTCGTCGAGGCTGCGCGGACGCAGGTAAAAGCCGGGAGAGAAGGGCATGATCACCGCCCCGGCCTCGCGAAGGGTCAGCATGTTGCGAAGATGTATGGCTGAAAGGGGACTTTCGCGGGTAACCAGCACCAGGGGAAGGTGTTCTTTCAGTGCCACATCGGCAGCGCGCTGCACCAGATTGTGCGTCGCACCGGAGGCCAGCGCCCCCAGAGTTCCCATGGAACAGGGCACCACCAGCATGGCGGCCGGGCACGACTCGCGACGCCACCAGGAGCCGCTTGACGGACCGGCCCCCAGATCGTCGGCTTGCCAAGAAACGTCCGCCAGGGCCGTGAGATACTCCGGTCCAACCCCGCATTCCTCCCGGAGAACGCCAACCGCCCCTGCAGAAACAATACAATGCGTACGTACCCGGGGGATGCTCCGCAGGTGTTGCAGAAGGCTGGCCGCCAGGGGCATGCCGCTGGCACCACTCACACCGACCAGGATATCGCGCATGACGTGTCCATGTGTTGGGAAAAGACACCCATTGATGTGCCTTGCCTTCAAATGAGTTTCACCATACCGTTCCAGCACCTGACGCAACGCGACCTGTGATTCCGCCTACGCGGACAAGGAACACCCGCAGGCTGAATCATCGCAGGTCAGGTTTTCAGCCATGCTTCTTGCTATCAACGCAGCCGTCCAAACTGCACGCTCGTGCCGTTGGGCAGAGTCATGATGAGCACGTCGCCGTTCACCCGCCACCGGTTGACTCCCTTCTGGCCCATCTGTGGACCAGAAGTCGTGGTGTACTCCAACCGGTCAGCGTTCAGGGAGAAGAAGCCCGTTTCCGTAGGCTGCCCGTTGGCGAGCACCCGGTACTGACTGCCTGTGAAGACGAAGACAAGCTGTACGCCGTTTGGCAGCTGCGTGCCCCAGGCGCCTTCCAGCGGCGTTTGCCCCCCCTTCTGCTGCGGCATGGGCTGGGACACAGGCTGCTGCTGTCCCCAGACTCCCGGCTGCTGCTGTGGCATTGGCTGGTTGCCACC
>JAGAEE010000155.1 GCA_017613295.1 Desulfovibrio sp.
GATCTGTTGGGATTTATGTTGTCCGTTATGGGGGATGCGGTTGCTGTGGGGCAACTTGGGCAATGCTGGAACTGCCCGGCGCATAATGCCGAACTCATGCTAGAGATTATGGGGCGACCACCGTGTACGTCCCAGACATATCTGGAATTTCGTCCAGATTACGGGCAATTGTGCCATCTTTATGCCGTGGCGCATGAGAAGAATATTTTTGTGCGCCCCTATGACCGGGGGTTCAAGGGCATTTTTGATCGCCATCCCTGGCCTTTGCCTGAGTGCCGTATTAATGAATGGGCATGTCTGCTTGATCTGGAACGTTGCCGTCCGCTTTGTGTCCCGCACGGACCGGTACTTCCGCCCGGGGCATTCCGCCAGTGTGGGCCCGTATGTCTGGATATCGGCGTCGAATGGTTCAGGGGCATGCACGAGTATGGGATGCACGCTCGGCATGTGGATTTGTGGCGGCACATCAAACACTGGGTTGGTACGGGAAAAATAACTGCTCGTCGTTATCTCATGGCAGAAGAGAATGCCCTGCAAATTTTAGAAGAGCAGTATCCAGACTACTGCGCTTGGCTGCGCGATATCACTGGCCAGAAAACTCTGGGGTTGCGATGTGGGGCTCGGTGATACCTGCTATGTTGAGCAAAGCCTCCCATAAAACGTCCAGTCCCATGTGATGGTTTGATGAGGTGATAACGGGACGTGTTCCGAGCAGATTCTGCCATTCATGCTGTCTGGAGGAGCGTTCGCGTTGGTTGCACTTGTCAGCCTTGGTAAGAACGGGAAGGAGGGGAAGCCCTTTTTCTTGTGCGAAGGATGCCAGTTTCTTGTCCAGTGGCTGTGGGGGAAGGCGGCAATCAAGCAGTAATGCTAGGGCTTTGAGACCGGCACAATTTGCAAGGTAGCGTTCCAAAAGGCTTGCCCACTTGTCCCGTTCACTGTGACTTGCTCGGGCATAACCGTACCCGGGCAAATCCACTAGATAGAAGTCGTGCGGTCGCACACGGTAAAAGTTGATGGAGCGAGTTTTGCCGGGCGTGGAGCTGACCATGGCCAGGTTTTTGCGATTTGCCAGGGCGTTGATCAATGAGGATTTGCCGACGTTGGATCTCACTGCCAGGGCAATTTGCACTTCCTGTCTGGCTGTCAACTGGTTTGGGGTATAGGCTGTGGTTTCGAGGATGAGTTCGGGTGACATAAAGAGCCTTCCTTGACAACAAATCATATTTTATAGATCATAACCAATTCAAGGTTTCTCTCTCCCGTCGGCAAAGACGGTCGGCAGACGACGCCGTTGGAACTTTGAAAACGGTTGAAAACGTGATTCAGCCATTTCGACATAGGGTAGCCGCACTTGTCGGCGTTGGCAAACAAACTTTTTGAAGCATCCATCAACAGTGCGGTGATGTGAAGGGAGGAAGGAATGTATTCTACAACCGATTTTCGGAAGGGGTTGAAAATTGAGGTTGAGGGAACTCCATACGAAATAGTGGATTTTCAGCATTTTAAGCCGGGTAAGGGGGGTGCCATGGTGCGCACGAAGCTGCGCAACATACTTACTGGGCGAATGCAGGACATTACCTTCCGTTCTGGCGACAAGGTTGGTAAACCGGACCTTGAAACGCGTGATATGCAGTATCTCTATAGGCAGGAAGACGATCTTGTTTTCATGGATATGACCACCTATGAACAGATGCAGATGCCCACGACGACCACTGGTGGCAAGGAGGGCTTCCTCAAGGACGGGCAGGAGTGTCGTGTGCTTTTGTACAAGGGCAATCCACTGGACATTGATATCCCCTTGAGTCTTGTGCTTGAAGTTGTGGAAACCGAACCGGGGGCCAAGGGTGACACTGTGAGCAATGTGACTAAACCTGCAAAACTGGAAACAGGTATCACGGTACAGGTACCGATCTTTGTCAATCAAGGTGACCGTATCAAGATTGACACGCGCACCAAGGAATATTTGGGTCGTGAATAGTACGACAGGAGGGTAGTGGTACGGACGCTCCCAAATTTGGTCGCGAATTTTTCGGTCTTTTTTTGCTTTTTTGGGCGTTGCTGCTCCTGCTCAGCCTTTTTAGCTTCAGTGTTGATGATCCCAGTCTTAATCATGTTGTCAGCAACGCTGTGACTGTGAGGAACAAGGCAGGGCTTTTTGGGGCATACACGGCTGGTTTTCTCAACGATGTCCTTGGTGTCGCCGCCTTCCTTTGTCCTTTGATCTTTTGCGCATTGGGGGCGGCCTACGTTTCTTCCTCCTACAGTCTGCACTGGTCACGCTGGGTGGGTTTTTTTCTCCTGACCCTATGTTTTCTCGTTATTGCCTCTTCCCTTGACATGACACTGGGCGATCTGTCGGGAGGCGGCATGGTGGGAAATTCCCTGTATGGCAATGCCCGCCGGTATCTGAGCCCGACAGGCTCTGCCTTGCTTTGGGTATTTGTCGGACTTGTGGGCATACAGCTTGTGAGCAACATTTCATGGTTTGGTCTTGCCGGCGTGGCGGTACGGTGGGTGCGTGAACGCCTTGTGCCACGTATCATGGGAAGATTTGTCCACAATACTACAGAGGTGACCGTTGCTACCGGCGAGAGTTCTGTGAGTAGCGATAAGTCTCTTGAGCGCTCAATGCAACTCTCTCTTAAAAGCAGTTTGAATGGCTTTTTTTTCTCTTCTCTTCGGGATGTGGGCTGCCGTCTTCGTGACTACTTGGGCAATATCCGCCGCAGCAGAGAGCCTTTACCTGAAGTTCATGGAGCCATTACTGATAAATTGGATAATACTGGGGAACATGTTGATCGTTGCGGCACAGATCCTAGATTGGAACGTGATGACGATGAGCCCTTCGCAGTGGCGGAGGACTTTGAAGGCCGCCCGATTTCTCCTCAGGGCGATTTGCCGGAGGCGCCTCCCACTCCGGTTGTGTCAGCCGGTGAACACTTCACGGACACGACTAAGACGACGTCTGACATAAGCAGCATCGCGAGTGAGGCTCAGAGCTCATCCATTTCGAATGAAAACGATGGCGTGGAAAAAGAGAAGGGGCATAAGGGAAGCCTCTCGCGCTTGTTTACCCGGAAGGCTCCGATCCCTCTTCCAAGTCTGGATTTGCTTTTGCCTGCTGCATCCGGGGCAGGAAGTGCCCATCGGGGGGAATTTGAGGACAGGGGCCGTATGCTTTTGGCCTGCCTGCACGATTTTGACATACAGAGCGAGCTTGTTCGCATCACACCAGGACCAGTGGTCACTATGTTTGAGATACGACCGGCACCAGGTGTACGTGTGAATCGCATTGCCAATATGAGTGACGATATAGCCCGTGCCCTCAAGGCTGTTGCCGTGCGTATACAGGCACCAATCCCCGGAACCGACACCGTGGGCATAGAAATTCCCAATGAGCATAGGGAAACAGTAAATTTTCGAGAACTGGCAGCATCCGAAGCCTTTCGAAAGGGGTGTGGCCCGCTGACCATGATCCTTGGCAAGGATATAGCAGGCAAACCCTTCATGGCCGATCTTACGCGCATGCCACATCTTTTGGTGGCCGGTGCCACTGGTGCCGGAAAGAGTGTCTGCCTCAACGGCATTCTTGTCAGTCTGCTTTATCGAACGCAGCCTTCGGACCTGCAGCTGTTGCTTGTGGATCCCAAGCGAATAGAAATGGCCGTTTACGCTGATGAGCCTCATCTTGTGCATCCTGTGGTGACGGAAATGAACGAGGCGAAAAACGCCCTGGACTGGGCCGTGCACGAGATGGACCGGCGTTATGAGGCAATGGCACGTTTGCAGGTACGCAATGTGGCAGGTTTTAACCAGAAACTTGCAGCATATAAGCGTGATTTGCCGCCCGAGCTTTCTGATCTTGAGCCAATGCCATACCTTGTTATCGTCATTGACGAGCTGGCCGATCTGATGATGACGGCAGCCCGAGAAGAGGAGACAAGCATAGTGCGTTTGGCGCAGCTGGCACGTGCCGCTGGTATTCACATGATATTGGCTACGCAGCGTCCCAGTGTGGACGTGGTCACGGGACTGATCAAGGCTAATTTCCCCTGCCGCATTTCTTTTCAGGTCACGTCCAAACACGATTCACGGACGATTTTGGATCAGGTGGGTGCTGAGCATTTGCTTGGGCGGGGCGACATGCTGTATAAACCTAGCGGCGGAAGGCTGCAGCGTCTCCATGGACCTTTTCTCAGTGATGAAGAAGTTCAGGCCGTTGTTGCCCATTGGAAACACCACCTGACACCTTCGTACAAGGTGGATTTTTCCCAATGGGGGCTTGAAACGGTCACAGGTGGAGCATCGGCCGGCGGTGGAGATGCTGCGCAGGATCCCTTGTATGCGGAAGTACAAAATTTTGCCAGCGATCAAGGACGGGTATCCATCTCGTCCATACAGCGTCGCTTCAAAATCGGTTTCAACCGCGCTGCCAGGTTAGTGGAGCAATTGGAATTTGATGGAGTCATCGGCCCGGCGGACGGCAGTAAGCCACGTACGGTGGTGCGCTGAGAAGTTCGCAGAGCCGGGACAATGCGAATGAGATACTGCGTGCGTCACGCCTGGATTGTACGGTTTTAGAATGCGGAGGATATATGCGTACATGTGTTTCGCTCCTTGTAGCGATGTTTGTTCTCGTGTGCACGTACAGCACGGTGGCCTTTTCCGCTTCTGACACGGCATCCCGCATCCAGTCACGTTATGAAGTGATGCGTTCGTTTTCAGCAACATTTGAGCAAACTCTGACGCACAAGGAAAGCGGTTCAAAAGAAAAGCGTCAAGGCTCGCTGTTATTCCAAAAGCCCTTGCTGATTCGTTGGCAGACGGAAAAACCCCATGAAGAAACGCTCATCGTTACGGCCAGCGAAATATGGGATTATCTGCCTGATGAGGAAATAGTGTATCGGTATCCTCTTGAACTTGTACAGGACTCGCGCAGTATTATTCAGGTCGTCACGGGGCAGGCCGCCCTGACTAGGGATTTTGAGGTTATGGACGAGGGGCAGGAAGGTGGCCTCCTCAAGCTTCGTTTGTATCCCAGGGAACCTGCACCACAAATGGTGGAGGCTTGTCTGTGGGTAGAATTGTCCACATCTTTGATTCGCCGAGCCTCCATTGTGGATTTTTACGGCAACAGCAACGAGGTTCGTTTCCTTAGTTTTCAGCCGGATGCCGCGACGAAGTCGTCAAATTTCACCTTCAAGGTCCCCAGGGGAGTGGAGGTAGAGGACAGAATAGCTAGTCACGTTCAGGAGCGTGAACTTTTCAAGTGAATTTCTAACAGACATTCTGTCAACAACCAGCGCTCCTAGGTCTACTTAGGCAACAAGGTGGCATAATCATCGCTTGTTACGTGTTTTTTTGCAAAGGCCAATCCGACCTTGCGGTCTCCCTGCAATGTCGTGACAAGAAAAATGTCGCTTTCTGCGGCAACCCATGCCTGGCATAGCGTCTGCTGCTGTAAGAATGTGAAGGTGTACTGACCATTTTTTTCCACGGGTGGCCGAGAGGCCTTGAACTGTTTGGCGAAGATCTCCGCAACGGTTTTTGCGTCTGCGCCGCTGCCGGGGCCAGCGATAAACCCCACCGTGCTGTTGCCCGAGACAGTGGCCACGATGACTGTGGAGGTGGTCTGGTTTTCCGCAGGTGGCATGACCACCTTCCAATTGTCTGGAAGATCAATGGTCAGATACTTAGTGCGTATTTCATCCGCCATGGCGTTGGAGACCGAGAAAAGAAGGCAAAGCGTGACAGCAAGCCATGCTCGCATGTGATGCTCCTTTGTCAGTGAGAGTGTTGAGTGCGCCATAGTGCCTCATATCACAAATCATCGCCAGAAACACAACAAATATCATCTTGAGGTGAGTCTGCAAAGTCTTTGTAGGTACGGTGGAAGAAAGGTTTCCGGTGACATGCTCGGTTACGAGTCCTAACCTTTTTTGAAAATGCTCTAGCCTATGCCATAGCATTTCAAAATTTGCTGCCTGGCAAATTCCCTGTCGTAACGGCATATACATTTCGCCTCTGCTCTTTTGGTATCAATTTCAGCGAGTCTGCGGACAATGATCTGTTCAAGTTCGAGCCAGGGAATATCCCCACGTTTGACGGATTTTAATTTTTCACGGGTGGTCAGCGGGAAGACGATTCTTCCTGTATTGTAAAGTTCCTCCATTTGGTCAAAGGCACGCAGGGCATGTGATAGGGCCTTGAAATCGACTCCTTTATCATGTTCTGCGGCAATGGCTTTGGCACCATAGCGGTTCATATCGGTAATGACACGCTGCGAAAACTCCCTGAGCCTGACAGTCCCCGCATGGATTTTTCCACAAAGTTGCAGGGCTGGTTTACCCTCGTGGAGAATGGCAACGCAATACCTGCTATCTCCGCAAATGCCAATAAGATCATGCAAGACGTCCTTGATGCGCAGATCAGGGGAAATTTCGGGAAATGAAGAGGTAATCCATATATAGACCGAGCGAAGAGCCCCAAGTCTGGTTCCCCTGATACCGTATTTTTTAGCCTGTTTTAAGCTGTAATCGGCGTAGGCACGGCATCCCTTTGTGTCATATAGCTTAGTGGGAAAAGCAAAAACCGTGTCTAGTCGGCAGTCCCTATAAAGTGTACAGTTGGAATTTGATGGCGAGAAGAGC
>JAGAEE010000156.1 GCA_017613295.1 Desulfovibrio sp.
ACCGCAGGGCAATACCCGCAGCTCGACACCCTGGTACGCCGGACCGTACAAGGATGCGCTGACCTACTGTATGGTTGCCATCTTTCTGGTGGAGCTGATCGTGGGAGGCGTGGCCTTTTTTTATGGCTTGATGCACGCCGTTCCCGATACCCCCGGCGGCCCGCCCATGGCTCGTTTCCCCTGGCTGGGTTGGGCGCTGGCGGCCGTGCTTGCCCCTGTGGGCCTGCTGCTCATTGTGCATTTGGCTGGCTCTTGGGTGGCGCACATGCTCGGCCGCGAGAACAACTTGTCCCCTGCCGGTGAAGCCGGTCCAACAGTCTCTGATCCTCAGGTACCGGAACAGGTGGAGCGATTCTATGCCATCATCCGCAGCGCCCCCACAGTGGTGTTGCTGCTGGGTATCCTGCTTTTGGGGGCCGCACTGTTTTTTGTTGACGGCGCCTTTTCCGCCCTCATGCGTCTTGGAACATCCCTGATGCCCCATATTCCCTGGCTGGCAGGAAGTTTCGCCGTCATGATCGCCACGTGCTATCTTGTGCACCGCTGGTTTGTGTATCGGCATCACCGTATGCAGGAGGAATATGCCTACCGGCGCGAAGTGCTGGAACGTACGGGAATTGTGTTGGTGGACGAGGGTTGCGTTTCCCTGGGGCAAAACGGCGTGCAACCTCCCGCCCTTGAGGGGCAGGTAGTGATGGCCCGTGCGTTGCCGCCCGTTGACGAGGAAGAATCCCCAGGGGATGCCAGCAAGGCTGCGTCAGAGGGCGACATTGTTGTCACCGAAAATGACATTTCTGCTTCCGAGCAAATAGAACAGACAGCACATCAACACGAGGGCTCCCCGCAACAACCATGAGACGCTTACGCTCACAGTTCCCTGAAAGACTGCTGTGCGTTTTTTGTAACCCTTTTTGTCAAACACGGTGAGGTTGTCATGTCCGAAAAAGAACTCGTATCGCTTGAATCTCTTCCCGTTGCCGAGGCAAAGGTGCGCGAAGCCGCCGCCAGCATCGATTTTGCCGATCCCACCCTGACGCTGAGCTATGGCGCCAAGACCATGGAGGAGATCGCAAAATTTGCTGATTCCCTTTTGGGCAACGTCCGCGTGAAGGATTCCGGCCCGGTCGGAGAAAATCTGGCCGAACTGATGCTGAAAGTGAAGGACGTGAACCTGGAGGCCATTTCCGGTGAAAGCAAGGGCTTTCTGGAATCATTGCCGATCATAGGCCGTTTTTTCAACACCATGGAACGCACAATACAGCAATTTGACACCGTACTGGCGCAGGTGGACGGCATCACGGAAAAGCTGGAGGACGCCAAGTTCAGCTTGCTCAAGGACATCGAGGTGCTTGAGCAGCTCTATGGGCATAACAGGAGCTTTTACGAAAACTTGAGTGCCTATATACAGGCTGGCGAGGAGTGCCTGGCCAAGGCCCGTGCTGAAGATCTGCCCAAACTGGAGGCCGAGGCCGAGGCGCAGCCTGGCAGCCTGGCAGCGCAAAACCTGCGCGACTATGCCGAAAAGCTGAATCGCTTTGAACGTCGACTGCACGATTTGAAGCTCTCGCGCACCATCACCCTGCAAACCGCACCACAAATTCGCATGCTGCAGAGCAACGATCAGACCCTGGCGGAAAAAATTCAGACGAGCATCCTCGCCACCATTCCCATCTGGAAAAACCAGATGGTATTGGCTCTTTCCATTCATGGCCAACAGGCTGCAGCCAGGCTGCAGCGCAACGTGGCCGATACGACAAACAGCTTGCTCGTCAAGAACGCCGAGATGCTCCAACAGTCCACCGTGGAAACAGCCAGAGAGGTGGAGCGTTCCATCGTAGACCTGGAATCGCCGAAGGCCGTCCACCAAAAACTGCTAGCCACCATTGAGGAAACCATGAACATTGCCCGCGAAGGTCGAGAACGCCGTCGTGCCACGGAAAAGGAACTGGAAAATATGGAAAACGATTTGCGCACACAACTTCTTGGCATGGCCCAGCAGAAAAATCGGGACATGCTGGAAGGCGCCCACGGTGCAACGCCCATTGCCGCAACAGAGAGTGAACCTATTCCCCAGCCCACAGTAAATCAATGACGGACGCCCGACCATGACAACGCTTTCCGATACCATGGCGTCCGGCTTCGCCAGAATGACAGCGGCATTGGGCCAGATAGGCCGACGCCTTCTGGTACATATGGCGGCGCTGGCAATGGCAGCCCTTGTCAGTGCCGCAGCCACCGGCATATTGCCGGAATCCGCAAACACAACACTTGCCGCCTACATTGGCCTCATCTGCCTCTTTCCGCGAGGTAATCCCCGTGATGCGTCGTGGTTCCTTCCCACACTCCTGGGAATAGTCCAGGCCATAGTGCTTGTCGTATTTGGAATCCCTTGGCCGCTGGTCATCCTGTGGGGAGGCTTGCAGACATGGGTACAGCGGCTCCTGTCGTGTCGCGGCAGTTTCGGCTGGGAATGGGCCGTGGCCCCCATGCTGGCGGTCAGTCTGTGTCTGATCCTGCAGGATTTTTTGGATTGGGGGATAGGTCTCTGGCCGCTGCTCTCCTTCCCGTTCATCGTAGCAGCCGGAGCTGTGGGCATTGGTATCTATCGCCGTGTGCAGGCAGGGGCCATCCACGACAGGATGCTGGAAGAGACTCTGCAACGTCTGCACAAAACGCTTTCCTGGCGGGCTTTGCCAGAAGAAGCCCAGCAGCAGGGTGAATTGCTCCTGGCACAGGCCAACGCCTACAAGGCAATCCCCAGGACTGACGCCGGAGCCTATGCCTTAGTGGAACGCGTCGACTCGGTAAGTCGCGAGATGGAAGATCTCAGCCAGGAATGGCGTGTCCTCAATGGCAATGCCGGTCATGCCTTGGCCAGAACCGTGCTGCGCTCGTCACGATGGAAGGAAGCTCACACACCGAAGACGGACGCCCTGCTCAAGACCGTCAGAGAATGCAATGTCGCTCTATTGGAAGCTCTGGACCGCCATAAAGCTCATGACAGGGCAAAGGGCACATCGGACCGCACTGACGCCGGTCGCATGGCCGAGTATGAAGATTCTGCACGCAAGCTCCTCCTCAAGACCACGGGCTTGCCAGTCGAATTGAAAAGGCATGTGGAGGGAATTGCTACCTCAGCGCTGGGCATTGTGGAAGGCATGCGACAGGATCCGGCCGACATGCCCGGCGGACATAAGTTTTTGGGGCGCTATCTGCCGGCAACACACCGCGTGGTGGACGAATACGTACGTTTGGCAGCGGAAAACAGCGGTCAGGAAGACGTGACAGCCGCTCTGGCTCGCAGTGGTGAAATCCTGGAGCGCATGGCCGTAGCCTTTGCCGACGAACGCACGTCCATGCTTCAGAACGACGCCATCAACTACACTGCGGAGCTGAATGCCCTTGATACCATGCTCAAGATGCGCGGCAAGTAGGTTTGAGACCAAGCCTCTCAAGGGCGATATCCGCCATAGCGTTGACACAGGCGGCGGCCACAGCAGATCCGCCCCGACGACCCAGAAGGGTGAAGTGCGGCCATGGACTGCGATGCAGGCGTTCCTTGGATTGGGCAGCGTTCACAAAGCCTACGGGCATGCCCACAATGAGTGCCGGCGGCGGTGCCCCTCGCTCAAGCACATCCAGCAAGCCCAGCAAGGCTGTGGGGGCATTTCCTATCACCACAATGTTGCCTTTCATGCGTCCTGCGATAGCCTCTAGCCCGGCCCGTGAACGTGTCATGTGACGCGCACGTGCCATATCGTCCAGCCCCTCAATCCCCATAAGGGGAACGACTGTGACCCCCAAGGGGCACAAACGTCGCGGTGGCAAACCTGCCGCCGCCATGCGCGTATCGGTAAAAACGGTGCAACCGCCGCGAAGGGCGACAATTCCAGCCTCAAGGGCGGTAGCGTCAAATCGCAATTCCGTAACAATGCTCAAATCACCCAGCGTGTGTACGCAGCGTCTTGCCACTTTCCACACATCTCCCGAAAAAGGGCGCGGCTCCGGAATTTCGGTATCAATGATGGCAAAGGAACGGGATTCGATCTCTTCCGGTGTGGCGGCCGGATCAAGCTGCGTGGATGGGGGAACGGAGGAGTGTGGGAACGGCTCGTGCGTCATGGGGATCTCGACATTGTCAATTGCGGTCAAGCAGGGTTCGGAGCCACAGTTTCCAGAAGCGGCGACTGCCCTCTGGGTAGCAATGAAGCCATGATCCGGCCACGGCTCCGCAGCGGCAGCCGTCATCGTATAGCAAAGCTCCACTGCTGTCATGAAGTTTCCAGAGGGGGACACCTGCTCCAGAGGAAAATGGAGAGCCTCCGTCAGTTTCACTCTCGCCCAAATCCTCCAGGGCATAGTGAAACTCGTGCCCTCGTACCCACAATGGCTGTCGTAGTTCTTTCCCTGATACGGGCCATCCTGGCAGGGCTCTGGCGGCACGGTATCCCAGGGCGACCCGCTCTTTGCCCAACGTGCAGGAACGTGGCAACAAGCCGCTCATGGCGTGCCGCACCCCGTTCACGGTCACGGCCTGCATGAGATAGATATAGCCGCCACACTCGCCGTACATGGGCATCCCCTGCGCAGCCAGACGGTGCAGAAAAGTAATCATGGACATATTGGCACGCAGGGCTGGGGCGTACAGCTCAGGATAGCCACCGGGGAAATAGAGACCGACACAGCCTGTGGGTGGGGCGGGGTCACGCAAGGGAGAGAAAAAAACGGTTTCTGCTCCCAGTTCTGCAATCAAGGCCGGCAAATCCGCGTAACAGAAGCTGAATGCCTCGTCCCAGGCAATGCCAACCAGAGGCCTGACTTTGCGAGCGATGGAGCGACGCGGGGCAAAAAAATGTGTGCCAGGGGAAATCGTCTCGGAGGTGGTGTGCGTGAACGTAGCCCCTGACGACAAAGGTTCTGCAGATCGTGGGAAACGGCAGTGCGACATGCCGAGCAGATCCAGCAGTTTGTCCACATGGCAATGAGCCTCCAG
>JAGAEE010000157.1 GCA_017613295.1 Desulfovibrio sp.
CAAAGGTGCGCAATATGCCCGCTAGTGTCTCTGGACGAGGCTTTTGGTAATAGAATTCCATGTCTCTGGCGTAGTGCGGCAGAGACTTGGAAAGCGTGACGGCGCCATTAGCATGTGGGGGCACAAGGCACATGGCAAGCAGGAGCAATGTAAAGGAGAGAAGGCGCATCATATAAGGTTCCTTCGCGTACGGAGGCCTTCAGCGGCATGCCTCAGGCTGTAGTGGAAACGATGAAGGGAGTGACGTAACTAGCCGTATGTGGAAACAAATCTCCTGGGTTGTTTAGGTCTTGCTAGCGAGGGAATCCCCTGCTTCCAGAAAACTTTTGTACGCCTCAAGGATATCAGCGGCCGTTCCATGCCTAGTAATGACACCATCACGGAGCCAGAAGATTTCGTCGCATTGCTCCACAGTTGAGAGTCTATGGGCAACAATAACGACGGTGATTTTGCTGTCAAGATGCTGGATGGTTTGCATGATTTCCTGTTCTGCGGCCCCGTCCAGGGCTGAAGTGGCCTCATCCAGAAGCAGGGTGTGGGGATTGTTGTAGAGTGCCCTGGCTATGGACAGTCGCTGCACTTGCCCTCCGGAAAGACGGATGCCGCGTTCGCCAATAACGGTATGAATGCCGTCGGGCAGGTCGTCAAGAAAATTCATGGCCGCCATGTGACAGCAATCCAGCACACGCTGTGTATTCACAGGATCACCCCAGTGGGAAAATGCCACATTTTGCGCAATCGTGGCGTTGAGAAGAAAGGCAGACTGGGGAACGTAGCCGATGCCCTGCATCCAGCCGGAAAGCCGTTCTGGTGTCATAGTCCGACCGTCCACACTAACGTGACCGTCAGTAGGCATGAGCAGTCCGGTCAGAATGCCAACAAGCGTGCTTTTGCCAGAACCGGACACGCCGATAAAACCAACTTTCCGACCTTTTTTGATGGTCAGGCTGATATGACGCAGGGCGTCGGCCTTTTCAGCCTGGGATTCCGGGTAGCGGAAAGAGACGTCATTAAGTCGGATTTCATGGAGAAGGGGGCAGGGTTCGGCAATAACGGCAGCGGCCGAGCCGAAATGGCGAATCTCGTCAATGCGTGCAAGAACATGGCGCACATAGGGAAATTTTGACTGTGCGTCAATAATGCTGCCGATGAAGCGATTAATGGTGGGCAAAAGGCGCCAGGCCACAGCTGCCATTAGGGTGAGGGTGCCAGTCATGTAGGCCAGAGAAACACCTCTGGCGATCATGTACAGTACGCTGACAAGCAGCATGACCATGCCAACGATTTCAAGAGCCAGGGGAGGAATTGGCGGTAACATGATTTGCCGTGGGCGGAGGTGGCAGAATTCATCCATGATTTCGTCGCACAGAGCTAGAAATTTGGGCTGTTGCCGATAGATGATTATTTCCCTTATGCCTTGCAGAGCGGGAAGTGTGGCATGGTTGAAGCCAATTTGGGTATCGGCCAGGCGTTTGCTGACGTTGCGGACTTCCCGGCGTGTCCATCGGTAAACAAGAAATCCACAAAATCCGGAAATCGTGAGCACAAAGAGCCCAATAAAGGGGGCTGCAATAAGGATGCTGCCCAGTAGAAGGGCTGTGATGGAAATATAGGAGATGGAAAGCAGAACGGATAGGATGAAAATGGCCACATTTTCATTCCAGCCCAGATGGGTCTGCAGGAGAGCGGTGTCCTGTCCTGTATGCCATAGATAGGAGCCGTACAGATACCCCTTAAAAAGTTTGTGTGTTATGTGCTTGCTAATTTTTTGTGCGAATTGGCCCTGTTTCCAGTACATGTACAGGCTGCATGCCAGCTTTACCAGCAGGGCGATGACTATGCACATCAGCAGCCCGGCCAGAAGAAGACGCTGATTTTGCACATATGGTCTGAGCATCGGAAAAAAGTCGAGAAAAATGCGGATTGGCTTGAAATTCAGAAGCGATTCTGGTGTGGCCAAAGCCACACCGAGCAGGGAAACCGCCAGTGCCAAGAGTAGTTCCAGAATGGCCACAAGGAGCGAGATAATGGCCGTAAACCAGAAGCTGTGGCGCAAATGTGACGGCAGCTGTTTATATATAACATGAAATGTGTCAATAAAATCATTGTGGGAAGGCACGTAAGCTCCATTCAGGGAAATCGGCTCTAAACGTAATTCCCGTTGTATTCGACAAGCGAGGCTTTTTCAAGGCAACCAGCCTCTGTCAATTTGTTCATGAAATCCGCATTGCCTCCGCGTAGTTTGACTTCCAGCGTAAGTTCCGTACGACCTGCGGTAATGCTCCTGTTTTTCAGCTTGCTTTTCAGGGGGAGCAACAGTTTGGCGACTTCATCTTCCTTGTCTTGTGCATAATTGAGAATAAGCAGGTATATGCGTCTGTCTTTGCGTGCTAGGGTCATGGCAATGTAGACCAGCCCGATGAGTGCCGTGCCGAACAAGGCCACCATGTATAGACGTGCCCCTGAAGCCAGGCCTGCGGCGATGCACCAGTAGAGAAAGCCCACGTCCAGAGGGTCCTTTATTGGCGCTCGAAAGCGTACTATAGAAAGTGCGCCGACCATGCCGAGAGTGAGAACGATGTTGGTGCCGATGGTGGCAATGATGAATGCGGTGACACCGGTTACGAGAATAAGAAGAACTCCGAAATTTTCACTGTAGACGATGCCGCGGTAGAAAATACGGTACACAAGGTAAATGGCTAGTCCGCAGCCTAGAGCCACGGCCATGGTCATGGCCAGAGAGGGCAGGGAGAGCATTTCCTGTTGGGAAAGCATCAGAAGAATTTTTTGTAGTTCGTCAGTCATAATGTGTGTCAGTTAGGTTGTAGATCACGGTCGCCAGAGGGAGGTTTTGCGCAAGCCCTTCGACGAAGAAGAGCATAGCGTTTTTCGTGATAAAAGGCCATGCTTGAAAGGGAGAGAGAAGCGTCTGGTGAACTGTGCAGAAGATACCATGCGTTTGGTGATGTGTTAGGGCATGGGGAACAGTGCTGCATCAACCGGTTTCAGATCTTTTAACAGAGCGGCTCCATCTTTTCCCATAACGGTTGTGACGGCAAACTGCTTGCCGTTAGAGCCGTACCATGATGTCCCTTCAATGCCGGATTTGACGAACGTTGTCATATAGAGGCCGTTTTGTTCTACGGGCTGACTAGATTCTACCCCCTGCTGTCTCTTGAGTGACGTTGTTGTCTGAATCGCTACTTCCCTGGCGGAGAGTGAACCTGGTGTCACTGTGATGGTGACGAGGCTTCCGTCCTGCTTGTTGACGAAAAGGGCGAAGACGGTGCCGTCTCCTTCAGCCACTGGATGCGGCATGGACCATGCCTCTGGAAGAATGATGGTAAAGTATGGTGTCATGATAGTTTCCTGGGCAGTGACGGGTGGGACCTCTGCCGTCATGAGGACGAACAGGGTGAGCATCTTGAGAAAAAAACGCATGGACAGCCTCCCAAAAAAGCGGGGCAGAGAAGTGGATAAAAGGCAGTCTATGCTGCCCGGATGTTGCCATCCTCCACAAGATAGAATGCGGCGTGCGGCTCAGCCCTGCGCAACAGGTCTGCAATGTGTGGGTGGCAGGTGAAATAGAAGAGCTGATGCGCTTTATCCTGTCCCTCGGCGGTCAATTCTACAAAGGCGCGTGCCGTACGCTCGGCTCTTTGCGTGTCAAAGTTGACCAGCACCTCATCCATGATAATGGGCAGTGGAGAGGCATTGGCCGCATGGTTGGCGATGTATGCCAGCCTCAGGGCGAGATAGGCCTGTTCACGCGTTCCACGACTGAGATTTTCAGGATTGACCGGCTCACCGTGCTCTGGGAGGATGAGCAGTGTGGAATTTTCCAGAGAGGCGCTGATACCCTGCCAGCGATGACCTGTAATGGCAGAGAAAATACGCGATGCTTGGCGAATGACCTCTGGCTGTCGTTCCTTTTCAAAGGAGCGTTTGGCCGATTCCAGGATGCCGCGTGCCAGAGCTAGTTTGCTCCATTCAAATGCCAGACGTTCCATGCTGTCAACAAGGGAAGCCTCGCGCAGCAGCAGGCGGGACAGCTCGTCAGTATGGGTGAGAGCCTCTACCTTGCTGTCCAGTTCCGAAGTTCGCTGAACAAGACGTTCTTCCTGCTCACGCATTTCGTTCAGTTCTTCACCGATGGCGCCACAACGTCGTTCCTGCGTTTCCTGATTCTGGGCTTCAAACGCGGCCAGAAATTCTTGCCACGGCACATTACCTGCCGCAAGGCGCAAGGCGTCTTCCAAGTCTCTGAGACGGCGTGTCAGATTTTCTCTTTCGTCATGCAAGGCCGCCTGTCGCAGGAAATCCTCGTCATCCACTGCACCCGCCATGGTCAGAAGGGCATTTTCTGCGGCCCTGGCATTATCCAGAGCCGCTTCTGCGGCACGACATTCGTCTTCCGCATCGTTGACGGCCGTATCCAGATTCTGTCTGTGGGCGAGGGACGCCGAGGCATTTTCGGCGTCGGTTAGCGCATTGTCTAGGCATCGCAGCCAATCGGGCTGGTCTGTGGCATCATTGAGTGGATGTCGGCCCAGTCGCTCAAGTAGGGATTCCAGAGGACCTTGCAGGGCCTCCAGCTCTGCCCTTGACCGGGAAAGACGACTTTGAGCTTCCTCCAGTTTCGATTCTGCGACAAGGCAGTTTTCCATATACTTGAGTGCCTCGCGTACGGTTTCTGGAGCAAGATTCTCTCCTAAGCCAAGCTTTTGCAGCGCCTCCTGCCACTTCGATCTTGAGGATTCAAGACGTTCGTGGATACGCTGGAGCCCTTCGCTGGCTTCGCTCTGGCGCATACCAGCACGGCGCAGTTCGTTCTTGGCATTCTGGAGAGCGGCTTCAGCCTTGATATGCTGTTCACGGGCGGCGTCGGCCTCACGGCAGGATTCAAGTACCTGCCTGACCGCATCGTTCAAGGCCTGATCATTCAGAGTATGGACATTCTGCGTGCCGCGTAAGCGTTCTGCCACGGCAGGAACGGCCAGCATTTGTTCTTGAGCGGAACGGATGTCATTTTCCAGTGCACGCAATTCAGTTTCAGCTGCGGCCATGGTGCCGAAGGCCATTCGTGCCGATTCCGCACGGGCAAAGAAGGCTGCCGCCCCTTCTGGCGAGGGAACGTTGTTTACATGCAGATCAAGCATGAACTCATGCCATCGACGGCGTATTTGTTGAACATGAGCTTCGGCTTCCGATCGCGCGGATTGCCGTAGGGCTACTTGCTCACGGGCCTCTTCCAAGGCCTGTTTCAGCGAGTCCATTTCTTTGCGCAGACGCTCTTCCTGGAAACACTGTTCGCGTTCATATTCCAGGAGGGCCTCTCTGGCTTCTATGGTGATCAAATCCAGACTTTCAATATTAGCCTGATCACAAAGTGTCGCGGCCTGCTGGTGCAATTCTGTTATGTGCAGGGCGCAGGCATCGCGTCTGCCGCGTAGTTGTTCGAATTCCTGCTTGCGGCGTTTCCTTTCGGCACCATTATGGGGCAAGGCTCCAGCCAGAAATCCTACGCCGCAGAACAGCAGAAGGTATCCTGACCATAGATCGACGGGCAACGCCAGACTTTCTGTTATGGGGAGGGTGAGGGGGCCCAGACGCCATACGGTCAGCAGCATGGCCGTTCCGCCGAGAATGGCGGCAATGGCGAGGAGTAGCAATGGGAGATTCCTGACAGCTTTGATTGGAGGTTCGCTGTCGATACGGGATGTCAGATCGGCAAGCCTCTCCCGTTCTGTATCCAGTGAGGCAGAAAGGGCGCGCAGTTTGCGTAACGCCGAGGCCTGGGCGTCCAGCTCGCTCCTGTTCAGTCCTTCCAGCCTTTGCTCCTTGCGCAGATTCTCCATGCGTTTTTTCAGACTGGCCACGTTATCCTCGGACTGATTGACTGCTAGTGTGGCGGCCTCGGCCTGGCGGATTTGTTCCTGAACGGTCCCGGCAAGTTCCAAGGCTTTTTCTTGCCGTTCGAGCAGAGCGTCAAGCTGGGCGTCGGCACCATGGGACTCGGTTATGGCGTTTGCGGTGAGGCGTAGTGGAGCCCAGGTTCTTGTGAAAGAGGTCCGGGCCTCCTCAAGGGCGTGTTCTCTTGAGGGGAGTTGCCGGTGGGCTTCTTCTTGCCGTGTCAGAAATTGTCGGAGGGCGTCACGGGCTTCGGCATCAAGCTCGGCCACAGGGGCTGGCAGCAGAGCCAGTGCCGCTTCAGCCGACGCCACTTCATGCTGGGCATTTTCCACATCGCGGTTGCAGGCGTGCAGGGTATCAACGGCAGCCTGATGGGTGGAGAATGCCGCATCCAATTCCCGCGCTTGACGTTCCATGTCCTCACGTGCAAAGAGGGATCGGTCCGTATGGCGGATGCGTTGACATGTCCAGTCCGGGCCGAGGCGCGAGAGTTCTTTGCACAGATCATCCTCTGTGCGGCGCACGGTTTCTTCGTATACGGGGAGGTCTGTCAGGGCTTGACGGAATCCACTTTTGCGTTCTGCCAGACGACGCAGTTCGGGCAGTGCTTCCAGCAGGGCGGCATCTGGAACGACAGTGTCCCGACGTTCACGAAGGCGATCCAGTTTTTCCTTGAGCGCAGTCCATTGGCGTTCACAGCCTTCCCTCGCTTCGCGTGCTTGAGCAAGGCGTGCCCTACCGTCTTCAGGAAAGGCGGTATTGGCCGGAGGTAGTCGTTCCAGGCTAGTGCCGACCAGACGCCACTCGTTCCATTGTTGCCACACGTTCAGACGGCGTTCCAGAAGTCTGCGCTCTTCTTCCAGTTCTAGTCGACGTCTCCGCAGCGCGGCAAGTTCTTCACGACGCTGCCCCAGTTCCCGCGCCAGAGCGTCGTAACCCGCGCCAGCCTGTTCCAGCTCAGCTTTGTGATGCCGTACATCGGTCAGTTCACGCAACAGTGCGTTGAGAGAGGGTTTGCTGCCGCCGAATTTGAAGATTTCATCGCCACGCTTGTGCAAGATGGCCAGGGCTTCTCCGGGGGCACGCAGACCTGGTCCGAAGCTCGCGCCGTACAGGGCGTTTCGCACCCCCTCGCCTGTGAGGCTGTTGAGATCTTCCAGTTCTGTAAGGCTGAAGCCGAAAACTTTGCGATATACTTCACGACTGACGCCGCAGAGTACTTGTTTGAGAATGTCGTTTTCCAGGGGGGTGCCATTGGAGTCCGTCAGGGTAAGGAGTCCTCCGTTGATGCCGGGCCGACGTGTGAGATGAAGATCACCGCGTTCCTTCGTGTGCAGCAGCATACCGCCTCCAGCCTGACCACCACGTAGCGGGCCTGGGACGGTTTTGGCTTCGCGGCTGCGCCTGTCCGGATAGCCGGTGAGCATGGTTCGCAGAAATTCCATGCAGGTGGATTTGCCAGCCTCGTTTTCACCAAGGAAAATGGTCAGGCCTGGCGAAAGATTTTCTACTTTTACGTCGGCGTAGATGCCGAAGCCGTCCATATGGAAGGATCGGATGTACATCAGCGTACCTCCAGAATGTCTGTACACAGACGTTCGGCTTCCCGCAACAGAGATTGCAGCCGGGCATCGTCGGGACGGTCGAGGATCTTGCGCAGCTGTGCGTGATCATAGAGAGGGAGTAGTGTCACGTCGGCCATGCCGTGAAGGGCGACCCTGTCTTCAGCCAGATGCTGTGCAAGTCGCACGGTTTCGCCCAGCAAATCCTTCCGTTCTAGATATTGGGCCCGATCGAGACATGGGGCTGTTTCGACACGCAGATCCGTGAGCCAAATGCCGGGGGAGCCTGTCTGAAGATGAGTCAGGCGGTCGGCCAGGTCGTCGCGAGAACCATCTTGGCGAAGAATGCTGTCCAGATCTGTGCGGCCACGCAGCACAACGCGTGCGAGTACGGCCTCACAGCCTGGCTCTGTGGCGTCGGCTTCTGCCTCAAGGGAGCGGGAGATGCGACGTTCTACTTCATCCAGATGCTCTACGCCATCAATATCCATCTCCACCCTGGCCCATTGTACCGGACCAAGACGGACGAATTCCTCGTGACATTCATAGTTGCCATCGGAAGATGAGGTGACAGTGACCCGCAGGCAGCCGCGTGGCCCGGGCTCATTGACGTGCAGACCCTGGGTATTACCACTGTAGGCAACAAAGGGTGACGCGAGTAGGGTTGAGTGGTCGTGAATATGCCCGAGAGCCCAGGCGTCCAGGCCTGCTTCTTTGAGGTCGTTCAGCGAGCAGGGCGCATAGCGTTCTGTAGAGGAGCGGCCCTCCACAGCACAGTGCAGCACTCCAAGCTGAAAGCACTTTTGCGAGGCGTTGCGCCGAAACATCCGAGCCAAATTGCGGCCTTCCCTGATACCGGCATGGCTGATGCCATGCACAAGAGCTGAGGGAGCGCCGTCCTTTTCCACAAGGTGCTGTTCCACTTCGGGGCCGAATACGGTGACATTTGAGGGCCACTGGACGGCGGAGAGACGGGAGGAAAGAGGGTCGTGATTCCCGTGGGCCAAAAAGACGCGAATGCCCAGTGCGTCCAGACGTTGACAGCCGTCGCGGAGTTTGAGCTGGGCCTTGACGCTGTGATTTTCCGCGTTGTAAATGTCGCCAGCGAGAACGAGGAAGTCGGGTTTGTCAGTCTCGCAAAGGCGGAAGAGCCGTTCCATGGCCGTGAAGGTGGCCTCCTGAAGCAGTCGGCTTAGGCGCCCATCGTTTGTGGCAACGCGGGAGAGTCCCAGGAAGGGGGTATCCAGATGCAAATCGGCGGCGTGAATGTAGCGGATGTCCATCAAGGCCTCGCAGGGGAAAGGTCGCTCTCCTGAAGGGAGGGCGGCGGAAGGCGTTCACGAATTATTTTTTTTAGACTTTTTCAAGAATGATGGCAACATGGAGTTTTGGGAACAGGTACGCTAGACGGCAGCTTATTCTTGTCGTTTTCGGCTTGATAGAATTGCCGCAAAGAGACTCCGGCATTTTGCGATTTTTGGACCATATATTTGCCGTAGGTGATCTCGCAATACGCCTTTTCTGAGTATC